>NZ_JAHHPN010000832.1:0-12299 GCF_024606325.1 Endozoicomonas sp. ONNA1 | reverse complement strand
CCTCAATTTCTTGCAATCCTCGCTACGGACGCTTAAGTCCGACAGGCTGCTAGCCCTTCTTAAGGATCGATCATCAAGTATCGATTTTACTAAAAGCGTGTAGCGTTCACCATGCGGCTGCAGTAAAGAGGTACAATGAAATCAGAAAAGCGAATGCTGGCGAATTGGGGGGAGGGCTTGCCTCACTGGCAAGATACTCGAGGTTGTTCGCACTTGCTATATTCACGGTCAGGGACGACTTCCATACCAGAGAGCTTCCTTCCTCGGGAAATGCTTCAAAGATATAAACATCACCATTATTATATCTTGGTCGCAGAATAACCAAATGCTGATCCCCACTCTGACATAGCCAGCTATTGATGATTTCACCTTCATCGCCCAACTGGTTAATAACACTGTTAGTCTCGCAAAGTGCAACAATGGGAAACGCTGATTCCTTGTTAATTTGCAGATTCTGATTCTCGTTATGGCGAACATTCCAGACGAGTTGAAAGGGTTGTTTAATTGAATCACTAAAATCTGTTGGGGCAGTTGTTGGATAAGTTGTTATCACAGGGTAAGTCGTTGTCTCAGTGTCATTCCCTGTCTCAGAATAAGCCGTTGTTTCAGGATAAGTCGTTGTTTCAGGATAAGTCGTTGTTTCAGATTCTTTGACGGGTTCGACATACACCATAAGTCGCATGTTATGGGATCGGCAATGACCGCCTTCACGGTTATCGAGTGAAGATTTAGTACCATTTGCTGTGGATATAAAATAGTAGGAATGACCTGGCAAATAGACTCTCGAATCGACAGCACCGTATTCAGTAAATAGTACCCTGTGGAAACGAATAAGAGCAGGTGTATCGCATTTTCTCAAAAGCAAACTTGAAGACTTGGTGATATTTACTTTACATTGTTCATAGTCGGCTTTATCGACTTGCCAAAGGTTATCATACATTTCGTCAGGATTTTTAAAGTGCTCGCTGGGCTTTAGATAAATGGCAACATTACCACAAACAAAATATGTCACTGATCGAGGCAGTACGGATAAGCTTTCATTCACATTTTTTGAAAATGCATCAATAGTCCACATGATTGAAGGGTTGTGGCCTGCTTGAGCTTTAGCCAGATGGAGTAGCAAGACGAGACCGACTAAGTTGACTTTCATACATTTTCTCCACGACACATAGAAAGATATATGGAACATAAGAGCCACCTGAGCATTTTTTTAAACACCCGACTCTATAGCATCACATTGGCTTGTGTGCCACGGTAAAATAGCAGACTTTCAGAGCACTAAAGATTCGGTTAAGTCGTGAACTTTTAGTGAAAAGACAAAAGACATGGGTAGGCAGGAATTTCTGCTACTTTTGTTTCTGAGCTGTAATGGAGAAAAAATATGAAGCCTGTTTTATTTGGACTCGCACTGTTATTCCATCTTTTGCCAGTGTGTTATGCGATTGATGAATACGAAAGCATTTTTTGGGATCCGGATTTGTTTTCGCATGAGGTGAATACAACCCTGTATGTAAGGCTAAATGCAAAGATAAATGTTATCTGTCCGAGCATTGACATTGTTGTAAAGCATCGGGGCAAAGATCGACAAGTCTCTACAACGTACGAAAATGTATGGTTGGCCTTCAATAAAACGAGCTATGATAATTGTCGGATAGATAAAAAGTATGATCCTAAAGCAGTCCTTTACCTATGCCCTGATCCTACAAAATTGAATAAAATTCCACTGATCTTTCGTAGTCGTTCTAGCGCACCTCCTAGCACTCCGACTTTATTTGAAGGGGGAAAAGATTACTATTTGATATCCACATCTGATGGCACTGAGTCTTCAATCCACCGTAGTGAAGGTGGGCGTTGCCATACACGTAATATGCGTGTCAGGATTCATGTCTGTGAAGCAAAAATGTCTGATAGCCTTGATCCCAACTGCCGTAGAATACTTGATCCCAAATCAAATATTTGTCCTGCAACCGATCCTGTTGCTGAACCTTATCATTTAACGACTCATGCTCCCGTGACGACTCTTGCTCCTGTAACGACTCCTGCTCCTACCAATATTTCCGAAATCTATAATGACACTGACTCTGATACCGAAACGTTTCCCACAACAATGGCTGAAACGGTTAATGCAAGGGCGACTGAAACGACTTCAGCCGGGTATAATCATCCATTGCCACGACCTGTTGAGTTAGTGTGGGTGATTGGCTACAACCAGTCTCAAACCGAACATATTTCTGAAGCAGCGAATCATTCGTTGGTGGCGCTTTGTGAAGAGACCAACAGTAAGGTCAGTTTGCTGAACGACAGGGGAACCATTGTTGATAGCTGGTTATGCCAGCATGCAGGCGAGCGTCTGGTGATTCTCAAACCCGAATATCGCAGTGGTGACGTTTATCTGTTTGAGGCATTACCCGGGTATGGCAGCGTGAGGCCATGGAAATCGGTCCTGACTGTCAATGTAGACAATGTGGGTAGCGTCAGGCAACGCTTTATCAGTAACGCAGACTCCCTCTATCACCTGCCTGGATTTGCTCTTTTGGCCTCAATGTATTTTATTGCTGCAAGCATACACTGACAGGCTTAAGAATCGTCCCCTGCCCGATCATTTGCAGACGAACTTGCGGCTGATGGATGAGAAGTGCAAGGGGCCGTGACCTGAACAGACTCAAATAGCCTTCACCACACGCTTGTAGTAAAGAGATACAATGAAATCAGAAAAGCAAGTGCTGGCGAGCGGGGAGATGGGGTTGCCTCACTTGCAAGATACTCAAGGTTATTCGCACTTGCTATATTCACGGTCAGGGACGATTTCCATACCAGCGAGCTTCCTTCCTCGGGAAATGCTTCAAAGATATAAACATCACCATTATTATATTTTGGTCTTAGAATGACCAAGTGCTGATCCCCACTCTGACATAGCCAGCTATTGAGAGTTTCACCTTCGTCGCCCAGCCGGTTAATGACACTGTTAGTTTTGCAAAGCGCAACGATCGGAAATTCTGAGTCCTTGTTAATTTGCAGGTTCTGATTCTCGTTATGGCGAACATTCCAGACGAGTTGAAAAGGTTGTTTAATTGAACGACTATGAACTGTTGGAACAGTTGCTGGATAAGTTGTTGTAACAGGGTAAGTCGTTGTCTCGGTGTAATTCACTGTTTCACTGTGATTCCCTTTCCCGGTATAAATCCTTTTTTCAGGATAAGTTGTTGTTTCAGGATAAGTTGTTGTTTCAGGATAGGTCGTTGTTTCAGGCTTTTTATCACTGCATTCGGGATCATTGACTTTACAAACATACACCGCAAGTCGCATGTTATGAGATCGGCAATGACCGCCATCAAGGTCATCGAGTGAAGACTTGGCACCATTCGCTGTGGATATAAAATAGTAGGAATGACCTTTTTTATAGACTGGAAGATTACCGGCAGCATAATCTCTAAAGATTGCCCTGTGTGTGGATATTTGAAACGGATCTTTGCATTTTTTTAAAAGTAAACTTGTAGACTTGCTGATATCCACTTTACATTGGTCGTAGTCAGCTCTATCGACTTGCCACAGGTTGTCATATAGCTCGCTGGGATTTTTATGAATCTCACTCGGCTTTAGATAAATGACACTATTATAACAAACAAAATAGACTATTGATTCATACTTTAGGGATAAGCTTTTATTCACATTTTTTGAAAATGCTTCAGTCATCCAAAATATTGAAGGGTTGTGAATATTTGCATGAGCCTCAACCAGCTGGAGTAGTATGGCGAGTCCCAGTAAGTTGACTACAACGGACTTTCTCCAGGAAACGCGGAAAGACAAATGGAGCATAACAGTCACCTGACTTTTTTAAACACACAACTGTATAGCATTACATTGGCTGGCGCGCCCCGGTAATTGCATGAATATTGCCAAACAGAGGTTTGAGCGATAATCGACGTTTATTGAGGCATGATTGTTCTGTAGTAGCGGCATTTGGATTGCCGTAAGTGAGCAATTCTCGCTAAATAATCTAAAACCTCCAATAGCCGCTCCTTTAGTGCACCAAAGGTTCGGTTAAATCGTGAACTTTTAGCGAAAAGAAAAAAGGCATGGATTGGCAGAAATTTCTGCTATTTTTGTTCCTGAGCTGTACTGGAGAAAAGAACATGAAGTCTGTTTTATTCGGATTCGTATTGTTATTGCAACTGTCGCCAGTGTGCTATGGGCGTGTTCATTACGAAAGCATTTTTTGGGAACCGGATTTATTTTCGCACGAGGTGAATACAACCCTATACATGACTCCAAATTCAGAGATAAAGATTATTTGCCCAAGTCTTAAACTTGTTGTAAGGAAACGATTTAAAGATCGACAATACTATGCAACCTTCGAAAATTTATGGATATCCCACAACAAAACGAGCTACGATAACTGTCGGATAGATAAAAAGTATGAGCCTAATGCAGGTCTTTATCGATGCGATAATCCAGGGATTGTTGATCATATGTCACTGACTTTTCCTAAACGTCTTAATAAAATTATCCCGGAAGGGGGTAAAGATTACTATTTGATATCCACATCCGATGGCTCGGAGACTTCAATCGAGCGCAGTGAAGGTGGAAATTGCCTTACACATAATATGCGCATCAGGGTTCACTTCTGTAAACTACCTGGTGACCCCGATCCCAACTGCCGTGGACCATTTGATCCCAAGTCAAATATTTGTCCTGCAACCGGCCCTTGTCATGGAACGACTGATGTTCCTGAAGCGACTCCTGTTCCTGTTCCTGTTCCTGTTCCTGCTACTGTTTCTGAGACCTATGATTACATTGACGCTGATGCCGAAGTGTTTAGCGAAACAGTCATTGTAAGGACTTCAGGCGGGTATGATTATTCACTGCCACGACCCATTGAGTTAGTGTGGTCGATCGGCCACAACCAGACTCAAACCAAACATATTTCTGAAGCAGATAATCACCCGCTGGTCGTACTTTGTGAAGCGCCCAACAGCAAGGTCAGTCTGCTGAATGAGAAAGGAACCATTGTTGATAGCTGGTTATGTCAGCATGCAGGCGAGCGTCTGGTGATTCTCAAACCCGAATACCGGAATGGCGACGTTTATTTGTTCGAGGCACTACCCGATAATGCCAGTCCGAGGCAATGGAAATCGACCCTGACTGTCAATATAGGCAGTGTAGCTAGCGTCAGGCAAGGCCTTATCAGTAAAGCAAACTCCATTAATAACCTGCCGGGATTTGCCCTTTTGGTCTCAATGTATCTTATGGCTGCAAGTGCACTCTGAAATATTTAAGAGTCGTCCCAGACTCTTAAATAGTAGTGCCAGCGTTTTATTGGGATGAATTATAGCGTCATAAAACCTTCTTTTTCTTGTCACCTCCAAGAAATATTTTCAGCCCAATATACTCACCCGCAGTTAATAAAAAAACAGCCATGAGGGTCTTGCAGCCATGCTTCTAAGTCTGGCGAGGCGGCAAGGACTCTCGGATTGTAAATGATAAAAAATGCCGACACACCGTTCCTTAGAACGAATGAATAAATACTAAAACACAGTATAAATGGAGTTTTTTAATGAAACGTAAACCTGTTTCTCTGGCGGTAGCCGCTGTTGTTGCGGGTCTGACCCTCTCTTCTGCCCATGCTGGTGTCGTCAAGACAGAAGGTGAAGATATAATCGTCAGCACCAAGAATGGTGGTCTTGCGCTGAAAACAGAAGACGGCGCTTTTTCTTTCAAGGTGAGCGGCAAGTTACAGTGGGACTATGCAAGCCTCGATGATCTTTATGTTGCAGACAGTGGTAATGACGCTGAAGCCCGTAAAGGCTATATTCGTCGTGCCGAGATTGGTTTCAGTGGTAAGGCGTACACTGATTGGAAATACAAGCTCAAGCTGAAAACCAAAAGCGACGACTCAATTGAATTGGATGATGCCAAAATCAGTTATGTTGGCTTCAAACCTGTCGAAGTGACTTTGGGTCGCTGGGGTCGTGACTATGGACTGGAAAATACTGTCAGCTCTTCCTGGATTATGGCCATTGAGCGTCCCATGATGTATGACTTCCTGCAAGGCGATGAAGGTAATGACTACGGTATTCAGGTAGCAACCGGTGGTGATAACTATACCGCCGTGTTTGGTATTCATCATGATGGACAGGCGGAAGAAGATAAGCCAGAAGTAGAACGGACTGCCAGTTATGTCTTGCGTGCTACCTATGCCCCCATCATGAATGATGACATGCTGCTTCATCTGGGTCTGAACTATTACAACAAGAATCCGGATGGTGGTTCTGATGTTGAGTTAGAGTCCTCCTTAGGCGCTAAAAAAGGTGCAGACAGGACTGTAACGGTCGCAAACGTTGATAAAGATTCTGAGTATGTTCTGGAGTTGGCGGGGCAGTTCCAATCACTCCAGCTTCAGGGTGAATATGCAGTGAGAGACATGAAGTCTAAAAACGCTAACAGCGACGCTAAAGTTTCCGGCTACTATGGACAGATTTCTTACATGCTGGATGGTGGCAAGCGCACTTATAAAGAAGGTGCTTTTGGTAAGCCAACCGGTGGTCAGTGGGAAGTGTTCGCACGTTACACTCAGGCTACTATCGACCAGGATAGTGTGAGTGATGATCTTGAGCTGAAAACCACTACTTTGGGCGTGAACTACTTTGCGACCAAGAATATCCGTGCCAGCCTGAACTATGTTCAAGGCAAAACCAATGAAAACATTGAAAATGATAAGGGAAGCGCTATCGTAAGCCGCCTGCAATACGTGTTCTAATCCCCAGTCAGTTCCTTTGTGTATGAACTTGGCCCTGTTTTGCAGGGCCTTTTTGATGGTGCCGTAAATGGCGCTGTTCCGGAAGCTATAACAACTGCCGACAGTCAAGCTTCTTCCACACCTTTGTTATCCAGTGGTGGGGCATCCGGCAGGGTAGTGCCTGAGCGCCTTTTTCGGGAATGCACGATTGAGCCAGATCAGTGAACATTTCGTCGACCTCTGACTCAGTATTGTCCCGGTTTTCTTCACCCGGCAATGCATTAATTCGATCCGCGCCCAAAATGCTTTTCTGCCCTGAGCATTAGGGCACAGACATGTTTGCAGTTGAACTGTATGGGGCAGGTGCAGGTACCTGATACAGCATCTTCAGCAGGATCATCCGGATAAGGGTTCAGCTCAATATCGACCAGATAGACCCTGCCTTCTGAACCTTTGACTTGCCCACTTAGAATGCCTGTCTCATCATCTAATTCCAGTGAAATAACCTTATTTCGACGAAAGTAATCAACTCCTCGCTGGGCAGTTTTGGCTCTGAACAGGTCAATGAGGTCGGGATTCAGTGAGTGCATAAAGTCCTGACGGGAAAAGGTAAAAGTGTGAGCATAGCAGTCAGTAGGGTTTCGGACCTGGCAGGGATAGTGTTTCGGTCATGGATAGATAAAAGGAATTCCCGTTAATCTTTTCGGCTTCAGTGCCTGAAAACCAGCAATTTGTCACAGAAGGTGCCATAGAAAGTGCGGTAAAATCAGAGAGATCAGCTTTTGATGGATAGAATGCTCTGTTTATTACAGCAAACGATCCATGAATAGGGCTATTTCACGTCATATTTTGTAAAAAAAACGAAAAATGAATTAAAGTGACGAAGAAATTTGACGAAATAGAATTTTAGACCTTAAATGAATTAATAAGAGTTTGCTTATTGCGATTCATATTATTTCAAGGCTGTTTATTTTCATTGCGTTGATGACAAGGAAAGTCGTTACAATGGATGCAGCAGATCAGGTATTGATCATAGAAGACTCTCAGCAGCGCCGACATGATCTAGGTACCATTATTGAGTTTATGGGGTATCGTACCAGAGCGGTCAGTTCCGCCTACTGGGAAGATGCTATCAGGGAATCCGACAAAAATGGTTTCTGTGCGCTTTTTCTTGGGGACTTTCTCCAGGCAGAAAGTTCAATGCAGGGCATGATCGCCCGCATACAGAACTGGAGTGGCGGGGTTCCCGTCATTCGCATAGCCGACCCGATTCCTGAAAACCTTCAATCTTCTCTACGCAGACAGATTATTGCCCGCATTGACTGGCCCTGCAATCGTTCGCAGTTACTCTCTTGCCTGCATTACGGTCAGGTGTATCGCGAGCAATGGCGTCAACTTCATCAGACCGGCATGAACCAGCAGGTAGAACTGTTCCGTGGGCTGGTGGGTAAAAGTGACAAAGTCCGTAAAGTTCGTGCTTCCATGGCGCAGGTGGCCAACCGTGACGTCAATGTTATGGTGACCGGTGAGTCAGGAACTGGCAAAGAACTGGTGGCCAGAAATCTGCACGACCACTCCCATCGTCGGGATATGCCTTTTGTGCCGGTAAACTGTGGTGCCATTCCTAATGAATTGCTGGAAAGTGAACTGTTTGGCCATGAGAAAGGTTCTTTTACCGGTGCGGTAAGCTCAAGAAAAGGACGGTTTGAACTGGCACAGGGGGGCACACTGTTTCTTGACGAAATTGGTGACATGCCGCTGCACATGCAGGTTAAGTTGCTCAGGGTTCTACAGGAACGCACTATTGAAAGAGTAGGTGGTTCCGAGCAGATTTCCGTGGATGTCAGAATCATAGCGGCTACCCATAAAAACCTTTCTGAAATGATTGAGTCTGGTGAGTTCAGGGAAGACCTGTACTACCGGTTGAACGTATTTCCCATTGAAATGCCGGCGCTAAGGGATCGTCCGGAAGATATTCCTCTGATCCTCAATGAGTTGGTTAGCGCAATGGAAAAACAGAGTCGTGGCTCCATTCGTCTTAGTTCTGCTGCCATTTTATCGCTGTGCCGTCATGACTGGCCAGGTAACGTCAGGGAAATGTCCAATTTGTTGGAAAGACTGGCGATCATGTACCCATACGGTGTCGTAGGTGTTCAGGATTTGCCGCAGAATTTTCGTCATATGGAAGCTATTTCTGATGATGACGGTGTTGCCGAGTTGTTCCCGGACAGTATTCAACCTGCAGGGCCTGGAAAAGTCGATGATTTAGCGATCCTTCCTGTGGGCGGGCTGAATCTAAAGGAATTTTTGACCCGGCTGGAAAAAAGTCTGATTCAGCAAGCTTTGAGTGACTGCAACAGCGTTGTGGCCAGAGCGGCTGACAAACTTCAGATTCGCCGAACAACTCTGGTTGAGAAAATGAGAAAGTATGGTCTTCATCGTTATGAAGAAACCATGCGTTAATCAGCTCGTTTCAAAAAAATGGCTGTCAGCGTGAGCTGATAGCCATTTTTTTTGTCTGCACTTTCCCTGTCATCATATCGACTCTGTTACGGTTTCGTCTTCTTCTGAAAAAAGTAGTCGAGAACGTTTTTGTTTTTTGAAATCCTGAAAATTTTATTTGATAGCTGTCTTTCTTTTTTTACTTAAAAGAAGGTCGTTTTTATGGTTCGTTAAATGATCAGTGACTTTGATTTATTTGGCACTTTCTTTCGTTCGGGTAAGTTTTTTTCAGTTTATTAAAACTAACTTTCTTTTGTCGTTTTTTGAATTTTCCATTTTTAATCTTTATTAAGTCAGTTAAATAGCACTTTTTACTTTTCTATAAATTTTTATGCGACAGCAATACGTCACTATAAAATGACAGTGTCAAATAACTTTCTTTTTATTTTTCAATAAAACGACGATTGATTTCTTTTGTTGAGAGTGATCTTGACTCTGTCAAAAAAGTAACGTGTCGGGGATTCGGCTGGTTAAAAAAAATATCAATAAAAACAGTGTGTTATGGAGTTTGGTTGAGGTCTGGTCAAAATAATGCCGCGTCAGTGATATGGCTATGCCTGAAAAACAGGCATTTTAAAAAATTGGCACGGCTCTTGTTATTAATAAGGTACAGGCAGTAAAAAATAAAAAACGTTTTTGATTCCAGATCTTGTGCAGTAATCACTTAAAAGAAGCTGAAAGCCATGAACTCATCAACAAAACAAATTATTGCAGTTGCGGGGTGTAAAGGTGGAGTAGGTAAAACATTAGTTGCAGTCAATCTCGCACTGGCTCTTACAAACAACGGTAGACGTGTTGTTCTAATGGATGGAAACCTTGCTGTTCCTGATGTCGGAATAAGTCTTGGGCTTGAGAAGAAGCTGGATATGACTCACTTCGATGCCAACGACTCTTTTTCAAGTTTTATTCAGGATGGCCCTCAGGGTCTGAAGGTGTTGTCGCCAAAAGGGGAGCCTATCTGGCGGGAGACCGTAGAAACCGGTCATGCTGTCCGAATGATAGAAAGCCTGGAGTCACTGGCCCCCACTCTGGATACCCTCGTCATTGATACCGCACCCGGACTGGCTCCGGACAATGTAGCTCTTATTCAGGCAGCGGGAGAAATTCTTATCGTCATCAATCAGGAGGTTGTGTCACTGCTGGATGCTGTGAGGATGATCCGTATGCTTTATAGAATATACGGTGTTCGTCGTTTTGGAGTGATTGTAAATGCCGTCAGTAACCGTCGGTACGGTTCGAACCAGTTTGAAAGACTGCAATCCTACTTGAGTGATGAAGTAGAAATTATTCTCCGTTATCTGGGGGCGATTCCATTCGACAAGGCTGTCGCAGAATCGCTCACCCGTCAGCAGGCTCTGCTGCAAGTCAATCCGGATTGCCGGGCTTCGAAAGCTATTTCCCGTATTGCTCATCAGATAATGGCGATACCGGTTACACCGCCAAGGGGTCGTATCGAATTCTTCTTACCAACAAGAATAAAAGAGAGGGTATAAGCATGGATGCTACAGCACAGGAAGTGCAGGCTACGAAAGCCAATCAGGAAAAGAGTCAGAAACTGATTCAAACCGAAATGGTTGAAACTCATAAGGCTCTGGTAAAAAGAATTGCAAACCACCTGGCCGCCAGAATGCCAGCCAGCGTTCAGATCGATGACCTTGTTCAATCAGGTATGATCGGTTTGCTGGAAGCTGCCTCAAAGTACGATGCCAGTAAAGGTGCCAGTTTCGAAACATTTGCCGGCATCCGTATTCGTGGTGCCATGTTGGATGAAATCCGAAAAGGTGACTGGGGACCAAGATCCGTTTACAGAAACAGTCGCAAAGTGACTGAGGCTATTCAGAAGGTTGAAGCCCGCCTGGGAAGAGACGCCAGAGACTTCGAAGTGGCCCGGGAGCTGGAGGTCAATCTGGATGAATTCTACACCATTCTCAGTGACCTTCGTGGTTGTCGACTGTTCAGTTTTGAAGAACTGTTCGACAGCGAAGAGTCCAGAATGCAGGCCCGTTCTGGAGACCGCGGCCCATCGGCCGATATTCAGGAAGAGAAGTTCAAGTATGCCCTTGTAGAAGCTATAGAGAAGTTGCCCGAGCGGGAAAAGCTGGTCCTGATGCTCTATTACGATGAGGAGATGAATCTCAAGGAAATTGGCAAGGTTCTGGGCGTCAGCGAGTCCAGAGTCAGTCAGATTCACTCCCAGGCAGCTGTCAGATTGAGAGCCAAGCTCCATCACTGGTTAGGTTAAACCTCCAGTGTACCCAGAGGGGCCCTTGAGTATGGGGGCCCCAAGCTCTGAAATAAGTATTTTTGTTTCTATCCAAGGTCATTGTTTCTCCAAACCCTGTGGCTGGAATGTACGCAGGCCCTTGCTCCACATACTTTTTTATTGAGTGGTTTTTATCAAGTAGTTTTTATTAAGCAGTCTTATAACGGACCTGTATTAAAATGAAATGGAATTCTTATCTTGCGGCGTGCTTTCTGGCCCTTTCCTCTTGTTTCTTGTCCGCACAAGAAGCGCCAGTCAATATTAAAAACGTGGTTACCATTAATACCCATCAGGCCAAGCGCCTTCATGAGCTGGGAGCCCTGTTTATAGATGTGAGGCCATATCAACAGTGGGAATGGGGGCATATTGAGCGGTCTCAAAGTCTGGATCTCAGGGCTGGCTTCAGACAGCTGTTTATGCCTGGTGCTCTGGATAAGAAAACGCCCATCGTCATCTATGGCAACAGCACTTACCACATGAGGGGAGCGATCGCGAGTTACCTTGCTGCACTCTGGGGTTACAAGAGAGTGTTTTTTTTCAGGGATGGCTACTTTTCCTGGTTGGCACTTGATTACCCGGTGACGCTTCAATCAGACTTGGGAACAGAAGAAATAATCGGCTGGAAGCCAGAAAAGAAAAAGATTGAAGATATGAGCAATTTACAGACATTCCCGGCAATGATGAAGTAAGTCATTTTCAGCTAGCTTTCGGGCTCAATCACTTCAGGCGCTCGCAGAGCCGGGAATCATTCAGCTTGAGTTAATAAGCTTGCAGTTATACCTGCTGGCGAGTACCCAC
>NZ_JAHHPN010000831.1:0-4873 GCF_024606325.1 Endozoicomonas sp. ONNA1 | reverse complement strand
AGCTCATGTCGCCATTTAGCGAGAGGACAATGCATTAGTTGCATAGACTATTTTGATCTTTCAAGCGAAAGAAACTACTCGCTTTTCAATGCATTGAATGGCCTCCCTGCCACTCAGCTACAATGCGACTCTGACCAACCATCCAAGACACAGACGAGCAGCTGTGATAGTAGCCCGGAATGTCACTGCAACCTTGCATATATAACGAGCGCAGAGGCTGCCTGTGCAGCTAACATTTCCGGGCAACCGACCTGTGACGTTACCGTGATTCAAAAGAATGGTCAGCAACGGCCATGTGGTAGGGCCTTCAAGCATGTTCGATCCCTGTTGGATCACAAAAGCAGAGTACATACCGGTCAAAAAACCTGTGATGTGATAGTGGTCAGGGAAGAAGGCCAACAAGGACCATGCGGGAAGGTCTGCAAAAATGCTAAAGCGCTGTCCGTCCACAGAAGCATGGCCCACAGTGGGAAAAAAACCTGTGGCGTATCCGTGGTCAGGGAAGACGGTCTGCTGCGGCCATGCGGTCAGGTCTGCAAGAACGCTTGCGCACTGTCGGATCACAAAAGAAAAGAGCACACCGGACAACAAACCTGTGATGTCATATTAGTCGGGGAGAATGGCCAGCCGCGTCCATGCGGAATTGTCCTAAAGAATGCTCTATCTCTGTCTAGTCACAAGAGCAAGGTTCACAGCGGTCAACGAGCCTGTAGCATGACCGTGGTTGGCGAGAATGGCCAGCCACGACCATGCGGGACGACCTGGAAGAATGTTCTGGACCTGTTGAGTCACAAAAGACGCACCCACAGCAATAAACAAGCCTGTGAAGTAACCGTCATCGGGAAGGATGGCCTGCAGCGGCCATGCGGGAAAATCTGCAGTAATACTCAAGCCCTGTACGATCACAAAAAAACTCATCGAAAACGCAAGGCTCTTGATCTGGATCGGAATGATGGCCTCAGTTCTAAATAACGGAAAAACACGGTTATTATCATGATCTATCTTTTCTCTCTGTAGGCCAGGATGCAAGGATATAATTATTAAGCACTCACTCTTTGCGATATTTTTACTACTACTGCCGTTTGTTATCTGTCGGGGCGAACCGTTGACAGAACGTTATATTGTCGAGCTCGAACAGACCAACCAGCACTTTTATACAGAGCGTGACTGGCAAAAACTGACGCACGACGCGTCAGACATCGCCGAAGCAAACAGCTATGCAGGAACACATTTCTCCCTTGATGATAAACCACACAGACCTGGCGACTATGGAGTAAAAACGACCATAATTGAATCAACTTTGTGGCAATGGCTTTATACTACCCATCTGCGGGTTGGTTACAAACTGATCCTGACCGGCAAAGACTCTCCTCTAAGCCCCGGCCCTTATTCATCGTTACCTGTAGAAGTGATTGTTGCTGTCGGTTGGGTTTTAAAAAGCTATTTGAACCTTGATTCACTTCTGTTTGGCCTGATTCAACAATTAGAGACAGCATCCACGCAGGCGCAGGAAGGCAAACCGGATTTGGCCATCACTATGATGTTTGGCTCTGGACATCATCGGACACTACCACCATCAGAACCATCCGGCCAGAGACCATCAGGGGCAACCACCCACCCTAAAGCCTCTTTCAACAGCCCACTGAATACTGACTATGGCGACGACAAAAGAGGCCCTCAAGAAGACTTGCATACTCTGGATTTAAATTGTTTTGTCTATCCCTGTCGTGGCATTTGTATACTCAGACAATCATCCGATAGTAGTTGGCTTGCTGAATCGTCACTAAATTCCGGACAAAGCTCATGCCCCCATTTGACGAATGCGCAGTGTCTTCGTTGCATTGGCTATTTTGATCCTCTAAACGCCAGCGATTCCTCGCCTTTAAAAACATTGGATGATTTCCCTGCCAATCAACTTCAATGCGTATTTGACCGACTGGTTTATCCACAGCCGCAAGGCATTGATAGCAACCCTGCCTATGGCAGGAACTTTTCAGACGGGGTCGCCTTAGACGGGGTCGCCTTAGACGGGGTCGCCTTAGACGGGATCGCCTCAAAATCAATGGATGCCGGGGCAGACTATAAAACTGAAGCTGTCGGGCAAGCGGCCTGTAAGTTGATTGTGATTGGAGAGCATGGCCAGAGACGACCATGCGAGATTGTTTGCAAGAGTGCTACAGCTTTGTCGGTTCACATAAGAAAAGATCACAGCGGGCAACAAACCTGTGATGTGCCTCTGGTTGGAGAGGATGGCCAGCCACGACCATGCGGAAAAGTCTACAAGAATGCTTTGGTCCTGTCGTCTCATAAAAGTAAAGTCCACAGCGGGCTAAAAGCCTGTGACGTGAGCGTGATCGGGGAGGATGGCCGACTGCAGCCATGCGGGACGGTCTGCCAGAATGCGCTAGCCCTGAGGAATCACAAAGGCAGACTCCATACCGGGCAACAAACCTGTGACATGCTGGTGGTCGGTAACGATGGCCAGTCAGGGCCATGCGGGGAGGTTCTCAGGAATGCTATAGAACTGACTTACCACAAAAGCAGAGTCCACTCTAGCCAGCAAATCTGTGGTGTGATGTTGATCGCGAAGGATGGCCAGCAACAACCATGCGGAAAGGTCTGCAAGAATAGCTGGAGGCTGTCGGATCACAAAAGAAAAGAGCACAGCGGACAAAAAACCTGTGACATGATCGTAGTCGGAGAGGATGGTCAGCAGCGGCCATGCGGGAAGCTTTGCAAGAGTTCCAAGGCTCTGACGGATCACAAAAGAAACATCCACGGCGGGCAAAAAACCTGTGACGAGATAATGCTCGGGGAGGATGGCCAGCCACAGCCATGCGGGAAGGTCTGCCAGAATCATCAAGCTCTGTCGAATCACAAAAAAAGACATCGAAAACGCAAACTTGCTGATGCGGCCAAGTACAATGACCTCAGTTCTAAATGACAGAAAAGCTCAATTATATTCTTGATCTATCCTTCCTCTCTGTAAATCAGAAGGCAAGAACACAATTATTAAACACTCACCCTTTACGACACCGCTGTTGCTGCTACTGATGTTTTTTGTCGTCTGTCATGCACAACCGTTTACAGGACGATTTGTTACCGAACTTGAACAGAAAACAGCATCTCCAAAACTGAGCTTTTCCATAAAGCCTGACCGGTGTCCCTTTTCAGACATTGCCGATATAAACGGCTTTACAAAATCATCTTTGCCGACTAATAATATACGACAACGTTCGTTCATTTACGGGATAAAAACGACCGTTGAGTTAATCTTCTGGCAATGGCATTACATCACTCACCTGCTGGTGGGTTACGAACTGATCCTGTCCACCCCGGACGCCTCCTTGTACTCCACTCCTTACTCATGGGCACTTGCAGAAGTAGTTGTGGCTGTCGGTTGGCTTTTACAAAGTTATTGGCATCCCAACTCCCCACTGTTTAAGCTGATTGAACAGCAGAAGGCAACGTTTATGCTGACCCAGGGGGATCAGACATTTGTCACCATCACTGTGATTCCGGACTCTGGGCATAGCCAACAACAATACCAGGCTTCACAACCATCGGGCCAACAAGCCCCGGGGGCAACCATCCAGCCTGCTGGCTCTTTCACTGGCTTCCTTTATTCAGGCTCCGGTAGCGGAGACGGAGAACCTCTGCAACACCAACATACTTTGGGTTTAAATTGTTATGTCTTTCCCTGCAATGGCGTTTGTAGTTTCCGAGCATCATCCGACAGCAGAGAGTCCGCTGAATGGCCACTGAATTCCTTAGAAATCTCATGCCCCCATTTTCCGCAAGGGCACTGTCTTGGTTGCATAAGTCATTTGAATCCTTTAAACGTTGGAGATTCTACGCTTTCACAAGCATTGGATGATCTCTTTGACACTCAACTCGAATTCGAGTCTGGCCAACTATTTCAGCGGCAAGCGCGTCAGCCACAAGCCGGAGGCATTAGCGACAATACAGACAATCACTGCACAGTGAATGCAGGGATCGTCTATGCAACTGATACCACTTGGCCAGCCAATGATGATGTACCAATTTGTCTTCTTCCCGGAGGAGCGCCTCGCGGAAGAACTGCACATTACCCACAAACCCTGGCAAATCATAAAAGCAGCAACCACACCGGACAACTAAACTGTGACGTGACCACAGTCGTTGAGGATGGCGAGCCTCAACCATGCGGGAAGGTCTTCAAGAGTGCTCAATCTCTGTCATCTCACAAAAGCAAATACCACACCGGACAAAAAACCTGTGATGTGACCGTTGTCAGAGAGGATGGCCAGCAGCGATGCGGGATAGTCTTCAAGAGTGCTCAATCTCTGTCATCCCACAAAAGCAAATACCACAGCGGGCAAAAAATCTGTGATGTGACCATGTTCAGGGAGGATGGCCAGCAGCAGCCATGCGGGACCGTCTGCCAGAATGGCTACGCCCTGTCGAATCACAAAAGAAGATACCACACCGGGAAAAAAGCCTGTGACATGACCGTAGTCGGGGAGGATCGTCAACAGCGGCCTTGCGGAAAGATCTGCCGGAATGCTCTGGCTCTCTCTGATCACAAAAAAACTCAACACGGCGGGGAAAAAACCTGTGACGTGACCGTCGTTGGGGAGGATGGTCAGCAGCGACCATGCGGAAAGGTCTGCCAGAATACTCAAGCTCTAACGAATCACAAAAGAAAACATCGAAAACGCAATCCCGATGATGTGAGCCAGAATAATGACCCCAGCTCTAAAGAAGGTAGAGTAAATAAATAACGAGTCGATCTCTGCAGGGGACAATTTTGTAAAGAATCTTGATATAAAAGGGAGAGTGGGTACTCGCCAGCAGGTATAACTGCAAGCTTATTAACTCAAGCTGAATGATT
>NZ_JAHHPN010000830.1:0-1094 GCF_024606325.1 Endozoicomonas sp. ONNA1 | reverse complement strand
TGAATTCGCCCCTGTTGATCTACTCCGGGACCGCCCAGCAGTAAGTGTCGCCAGTGACTGTGCAAGTGACAGTCAATGAGAACGGTATGGTCATCATCCACGTTGCCTTCGACACCGGGGAGTTCAGCCAATACCGGAGGAACCTCGTTGATCTTCATCGCCTGGTCACTACCGGTCTGTGCGTTGAACTGCCAGGTATTTCCCGGCCGATTAATTCGCCGCCAAAAATCAGCACCCGGAGCGCCATCAGTCGGGCCAACCGATGCCAACTGTGCAGGATCTGCCAAAACCATTAAAGCAACATGCTCTCCCAGTGGGCTTTTCTTTTGGCTGACTTTGTCGTACAGGCAGGGGTTATCCGGGTCCAGTAGGTCGTTAAATTTTGGCAGCTCCTCACTGGTGAGTTCGCGGATATCTATCACCAGGGTGAGTGGCTTTGGACTTTCAAACAGCTTGCCTGAACCCAGAACGTGGCAACCGTCGTCAGAAATGCTCAACCGGCTCACCAGATTAGCCTGTGAGAGGTCATCGGGGTGGGAGATAAGCGTGACATCACATTGTCCCTCGCCGGTCCGGGCCACTAAAAGCTGTCGTACCTCGTCATCACTGGTGACAAAACGAAAATCGAAGGAATGAGGGACTTTTCGGAGCGGGGAATCTATTGCGGATAGGCTTCTCGCTCTGTCAGGCGATGCAATCGGAGTTGATGATAGAGTGAGTTTGGAGGTTAACTTATCGCAGATTTCTACCCTCTTTGACGATGAATCCAGCTTTGCTCTCTTCTCGGCTGGTATGTCACTACCCTTTAGATAACTATGAGTCACGTCACTAACAAGAGAGAGTTTGTTTATATCTCCACCAACTTGACCATCCATAGTCATTCTCCTTCCCGTGATCTAAAGGACTGCATTGAAATCATTTGCTTATACGTAGATTTGACCTTCAGACAGGATAAAAGTTCGATTCGGATAGATACCGGCAGAGCAATTGCCTTTGTAGGGGGGACAATTTCGTAACGAATCTTGATATAAAAGAGAGTGTGGGTACTCGCCAGCAGGTATAACTGCAAGCTTATTAACTCAAGCTGAATGATT
>NZ_JAHHPN010000829.1:0-1115 GCF_024606325.1 Endozoicomonas sp. ONNA1 | reverse complement strand
CGCATTCGGTGTTGCCCTTCCCGGCAGCCATGAACAGCGCGGTGGCACCATCTGCAGTCCGTGCGTTGAGGTCTGCCTCGGCTTCGATCAGTGCATTCACGCAGTCAGTCTTATTTTCTTGGGCAGCCATGAACACAGGGGTGGCGCCACCTGTAGTCTGGGCGTTAAGATTTGCCTCGGCTTCGATCAGGACTTTCACGCAGTCGGTATTGCCTTTCGCAGCAGCGATACACAGTGGGGTGGCGCCATCCGACGTGGCAGCGTTGAGATCTGCCCTGGCTGCGATCAGGATTTTTAGACAGTCGGTGCTATTTTGTTGGGCAGCCATGAACAGCGCGGTGACACCATTCTTGGTTCGGGCGTTGATATTCGCCCTGGCTTCAATCAGGATTTTTAGGTAGTGGCTGTTATTTTCCAACGCAGCAACGAGCAGCGCGATGACGCCATCCCCAATTTGGGCGTTGATATCCGCCTTGGCTCTGATCAGGAGTTTCATGCAGTCGATGTTATTTTCCTGGGCAGCCATGATCAGCGGGGTGGAGCCATCCTCAGCCCGGGCGTTGAGATCTGCCTCGGCTTCGATCAGGAGTTCCACGCAGTCACTGTTGCCTGTTGCAGCAGCGATGGCCAGCGGGGTGACGCCATTTGAACAGGCGGCGTTGAGATCTGCCCCGGCTTCGATCAGGAGTTTCACGCAGTCGGTGCTATTTTGCTGGGCGGCCATGAACAGCGGGGTGGCGCCACCCACGGTTTGGGCGTTGAGATTCGCCTTGGCTCTGATCAGGAGTTTGACGCAGTCGGCCTTATTCTGCTGGGCAGCGATGAGTAGTGCGGTGGCACCATTCTCACGGGCAGCGTTGAGATTCGTCCCGGCGTTGATCAGACGTTCGACGATATCCCTGTGCCCCTGACCAGATGCCAAAATCAAGGCAGTGAAATCATCAGCTAGAGCAGCATTGACATTGACTCCTTCTGCCAGTGAATGGTTCACCCGCGCAAAATCCCCGTTAATACAAGCATCAAAAAACGCCTGGTTCGGGAAAAATTGATCCGGGTGAGATTCACCGGTGCTCAGATTCAATACAGGCATCGGGTCTTGCCGACACATCGCGCAC
>NZ_JAHHPN010000828.1:0-1998 GCF_024606325.1 Endozoicomonas sp. ONNA1 | reverse complement strand
GGTCGCAGCCAGTTACGGAGTTGTTCTTTATCCTCTATGGGAAGGATTTTCTTTAGTTGGTATTGGTGTGGTAAAGAAAACCGTTGAAACCATGTCTTTTCCAGAGCATGGTCGTTTTTAATAACCCAGTTAAAGTGAGTAGAGACTCGTTGTAAACAGGCGATATCCCGAAGCCTCAGGAAACGAAAAATTTTGATTTTTACTTCCTCAGGCAAATCGTGCAATGACGCCGTTTTATTTATTTGCTGGTCAGGTACCGCGATGGTTCTGCCCGCACTGACACCCAATGGTTCTTCCTCCAGCGGAGTGCTCACTGGTAGTAGCGAGGGTGGATCGACTATGCCTGAGTTATTAGTGTTAGAAAACATGTCTGACTTTTCCTAAGTTACGCCCCCAGTTAACAAGGCGCTTCAAAATGGATGTGGACAATTAGAGTCGGTTTTGAAATAAAAGTTCATAACCTGTTTTTAGGTACCGTTAATCAAGCTTCTGTCTTCCAGCACAGGCAGAATGGCGTCCCTTTTATTTGTGACAGCAAACAATCAATCATTCCCCCATAGTCTATTAATTCGTACTTTGTCATCACTACAGATCAACACTACGTGGTAGCCATCGGTGCCAAAGCTGGCTGATCTGATCGAACGATCATGGGACATGGTGACTTTTTCGACCCAACTTCCATCCAACTCCTGACCGTAGATTTTTGCCGTTCTATCTTCACTGTTGGTCAGCACATGGCGACCGTCAGAGCTGAAGGTGGCCGAAGTGACCGAACCCTTATGGGAAATGATGGCTTTTTTGACCCAAGATCCGTCAGCCTTCTTGCCAGAGATTTTCGCCATGCCATCTTTACCGGCGGTCACCAAATGGCGGCTATCGGGGCTGAAGATGGCTGAGCTGACATCATCATCGTGGGAAATGGTGGCTTTATATTCCCATGATCCATCGATCTTCCGGCCATAGATTGTTGCCGTGCCTCTACTGGTCGTTACCAGATGGCCGTCATCGGGGCTGAAGGAGGCTGAGTTGACTTCGTCCTCATGGGAAATGATCGCTTCTTCCCATGAGCCATCGGCCTTCTCAGTAATGATTTTCGCTGTGTTATCGCCACTGGCCGTCAGCAAATGACCGCCATCGGCGCTGAAGCTAGCTGAGTTCATATAGTCATCATGGGAAAAAGTGACTTTTTCTTCCCATGATCCATCGGCCATCTGGTCGAAGATTTTCACCTTGTTAGCGCTATTGACGGTCATCACACGGCTGTCATCGGCGCTAAAGATGGCTAAATCGACCCAATAATTGTGGAAAATGGTGACTTTTTCTTTCCATGCGCCACAGTCCCCCTGACCAAGAATTTTCGCCGTCTTGTCGAAACTGGCGGTCATCACACAACGGCTATTGGCGCTAAAAGTGGCAGAATTGAGAAAATCATCATGGAAAATAGTGAGCTTTTCTTCCCATGTTCCATCATCCTTCTGGCTAATGATTTTCGCCGTGTAGTCGTCACTGGCGGTGACCACATGGCGGCCATCAGGGCTGAAGGTGGCTGATGTGATCAAACCATTATGGATAATAGTAAGTTTATGTATCCATAATCCATCGGCTTGCTGACCATAGATTTTTGACGTGTTATCCCAACTGACGGTCACCACATGGCGGTCATCGGGGCTGAAAGTGGCTGTTTTAACCGAATAACTATGGGTAATGGTCGCTTTTTCTTCCCATGATCCGTTGGCCTTCTGGCTAAAGATTTTTGCCGTGTTGTCATAACTGGCGGTCACCACATGACGGCTATCGGCGCTGAAGCTGGCTGATTTCACAGGGCCATCATGACCAATGATGACTTCTGTATCTACATTAAACTTTTTGCATTTAGACATCAGTAGAGTTTTTTCGAAATAGAACAGAGCAGGAAAATAATTACTATCCCGGTGTTCTATGATTGACTCGACTAACGCTTCATCCTTCGTAAACGGTCGCAGCCAGTTACGGAGTTGT
>NZ_JAHHPN010000827.1:0-14778 GCF_024606325.1 Endozoicomonas sp. ONNA1 | reverse complement strand
AATTGGTTCTGCGGCTTAGAGTCGGTTTTAGCATGAAAGTTCATGACATTGATGTTAGTGAAACTAACACCTACCAGAAAGGCCGCTTTTTTCAGCGGCCTTTTTGTATCAGGGAGTTGAGCTCAAAGCGGGTTCTTTCCCTCGACTTTCCTGAAACCAGCTCTTGAGGTCATGCCCTGCACCGATCAGACAGGGAATGATCGCCAGAGTGATAAAGGTGGCAAAGAGAATGCCAAAGCCCAGAGAGATCGCCATGGGGATGACCATCTGTGCTTGACGGGAAGTCTCGAAAATCATTGGAGCCAATCCACCAAAGGTGGTCAGTGTCGTCAGAATAATAGGACGGAAACGTCGGGTTGCGGCCTGATTAATGGCTTCTCTCCAGTCCTTTCCATCTTTTCTGTGTCCGTTGTAGGTGGTCAGTAGAATGAGACTGTCGTTCACCACAACGCCACAAAGCGCTATGATACCCATAAAACTGATCATGCTCAGGGTGTAGCCCAGTATTATATGACCCAAAAAAGCGCCTGCTACCCCAAAAGGAATGGCTGCCATGACCAGTAGTGGCTGGGTAAAGCTCTGAAAAGGTATAGCCAGCAGAGCGTAGATCAAAAGCATGGCCAGCAGGCTCGACTTCAAGAGCGCACTCATGCTTTTTGCTGCACGTTTCTGGTCTCCTCCCAGATCGATTTGTAGTCCCGGATACTTAGCCTGAAGCTCCTCAAATACATTGTTTTGAAGAGAGCTGATGATCTGCGGTGTAGAACCCCTCGGGTTCACTTCTGCGGTAATATCAACGGTTCTGCTGCCATCTCTGCGGGTTACGCTTGATGGGGCAGTACTCTTGCCAATGGCTGCGACACGGGTCAGAGGAATATAGCTGCCGTCGTCAGTACGGATCATCATATTGAGAAGATCGGCTTCACTCTGCCTCAATGCTTCATTTAACATGACTTTCACCGAGACTTCGTTTCTTCCTTCCTGCTGCTTTATGGCTGTTATGCCAAAGAGAGCATTGCGCAACTGTCGTGAAATATCGTTAGCGGTGAGCCCCAGAGCCATGCCTTCATCACTGATGCGGATATCCAGCTGAGGATTACCACTGGCGAAACTGCTGGAAATATCCGTGACTCCGCTAAATTGTTCGAGTTTCCCTACGAGAAATTCACTGGACTGGCGAAGAACCTCAGTGTCTGTGTGGCTGAGTTCAACGGTCAGGGCAGGATCACCTCCCGGACCATGACCTGTCGTACTATACGTGATGCTCAGGAGCCCCGTCAGTTCGCCATTCGCTTTCCGCCACAGGTTAGCGACTTGAGCAGTACTGATCGGGCGTACATCAGGAGTAGTCAGGTTCAGAGAAACTCTGATTACGTCGTTCTCAATGATGGTTGAAAGGCCGCTTACCAGTTTATCGCCGCCATTTTCCCGGGCCACTTCCTGTGCGCCAGCTTCAATGATGGCCAGCGTTTCCCTGATTTTGCTTTCAGAACTACCGTATGGGTGAGTGGCAGTGACCCTGACAAAGCTGGCATCGGTTCTGGGCATCAGATAAAAGCCCAGTCTGCCGCTGGCCTGCCAGGCTCCGACCAGCACGACAATAGCCATAGCAATGGCAAGTGACAGGTATTTACGATCAAGAACGCTGTTCAGCACAGGCTTGTATCTTGTATTTATAAGCAACATTAGACGTTTATCAATACTTTGCTGTACGTTGTCCAGCCATTGACCCATTTTGCCTTTTGGCCTGTCTTTTGTTTGCCCCAGATGGGCGGGGAGAATAAACAGAGCCTCGATCCATGAGATGGCAAATACGCTGATGACCACCAACGGCGTCGCCTGTTGAAGTTTGCCCAGCATGCCGGGGAGAGTCAGAATCGGGAGAAAAGCCACCATGTTGGTCAGGATACTGAACGTCAGTGGTACGGCGACGTCTTTGGCCCCGAGAATAGCGGCCCTGGAAAAACTCATGCCTTCCTGACGACGATGGTAGATGTTTTCACCGGCAATAATGGCATCATCCACTACAATCCCAAGGGCGATAATAAAGGCAAACATCGAAATAATATTGATGGAAACATCCATTCCGGGCAGTAATAGCATGGCGCCCAGGAAAGAGGTTGGAATTCCCATCGTAACCCAGAACGCCAGACGGTACTCCAGGAACAGACTCAGCAGAACCAGTACCAGCAGCAGTCCCAGAAAGGCATTTTTTAGCAGCAGATTCATCTGGTTTTTGAAGTTTACCGAGTCATCATCGGTGATCTCGATATTCACTCCGGGAGGCAGCTCCGCTCGTATTTCAGGAAGAATATTTCTTACGATATCCGATACACCGACGGGCGTTTGCTCACCCACACGGTAAACGGTCAGTCCGGCTGCCAGTTGACCGTTATAACGTGCCTCCGTACCATCGTCGTCGAAATCATGGGTGAGTGTGGCAATGTCTCCCAGTTTTAGCGTGCTGCCACTGGTCAATGTTTTGACCGGAACATCACGGAAAGCATCAGCCTGTTCACGACGTTCCTGAACCCGGACACTGATGTCGCCCCCGATAGCATTAATTTCTCCGGAAGTTTGATCGAAAGCATGCTGGCTGAGGGCTTCAGAAACCTCTGCCAGAGTCAATCCATAGCGTTGCAGCTGGTCTTGATCGATACTGATCCGGATCTCATGCCCGGGCTCCATATCCAGTTCAATCTGGGTGAGTCCGGGATCTCGCTGTAAACGGTCTCGAATGTTTTCTGCTACGGTTCGCAAAATCCGCTTATCGACCTCACCGTAGATCATGATTTCCATGACGTCTCTTTTACGGCTTTTGACGGATATCCGGGGTTTTTCGGATTCTTCAGGCAGAGTGCTGATTCGGTTTACTGCCTGATCAATATCCTGTAACAGTTGGTTGGCATCGTATCCTTCCATCACTTTGACGGTGATTGAGGCTGAGCCTGAAACCGACGTAGAGTTAATCTCATCAATGCCTTCAATGCCCCGGATGGCATTTTCAATAGGTAACACAATGCCCAGATCAATCTCTTCGGGTGTTGCTCCTGAGTAATTGACAGCCACTTCGATCCTGTCAACATTGAATTCAGGCATGATTTCTTTCTTGATGTCCCATGTGACAAACAGGCCACCAATAATCAGAAAGAGCATCAATAGATTCGGAGTGATCCTGTCACGAGCCATCCACGCGATAGCGCCTTTATGTTCAGTCATATCGCTCATGGCTTTTATATCGCTCATGGCTGCTTACCTTCAAAAATAGGCTTTTCTGCTGTGCGCAGTGGCAGGCCATTGACAGGTGTCGTCAGCGAAGAGCTGATCAGCTGGTCGCCATCTTCAAGGCCAGAGAGCAAGATCGCTTTCCCTGAGTCACGATAGATAGGTGATAAAGTTCGAATTTCGAGGGTGCTACCCCGGGTTAGCACCCAGATCTGATTGCTGTTTCTTATCAGTGCTTCAGGCACCACAAAGGCGTCGTCCACTTTTTTACCCACGATCTCTGCGCTAAGAAGATCATTCACCATTACAGGAGGCTTGCCCTTATTCTTTTCCCTTTGAGACAGCGGGTCCTCAATCTCAATAATGACCTTTGCCATAAGAGATCCGTCGTTCAGTTCGGGAGATACAGAGATCAGCCTTCCCTGACGAGAGTCTCCACTCCATTGAGGACTGGTGATTACTACAGAACTGCCGCTGGAATGTTCGTTGGCAAAATTCAACCATTTCAGCTGCTCGACAGGTACTTCCAGCTCTATCCAGAAACGGTCAGTTGAGATCAGCTTCATCAGGGCAGTGCTGTTGCTGACCTGACTACCGGGGTAAACGGAGTTGTTAATGACCTGGCTATTAAACGGTGCCGTTATTTGTGTGCGTCTAAGGTTCAGTTTTGCCTGATCCAGACTCGCCTGAGCCCTGATTAAACCTGCTTTAGCCGCTTCCAGTTGAGGTTGCCGAAGGACCAGGGCCTCTTCTTCCGGGGAGAGTTTATGGCCTGTCAGTTCGTACTCCTGCCGGGCGATATTCTGCTGACCCTGTTCCAGCTTCAATTCAGACAATGCCTGAGCGACAGCGGCTTCCTGTTCCCGAACAAGAATCTCATATTCATCCTGATCCAGAGTCACAAGCAGCTCACCTTTCTTGACACGGGAGCCTGGCATCAGGCCATCAAGGATACTGTCTATCCTGCCACTGACCTCTGGATAAAGAGTGACAAACTGACTTGGGATAACGGTGCCCAGACCCCTGAGACGAATGTTGACGGTTTGCTGCTCAACCGTAACTGTCTCGACCATTTGGGATTTTTTCCCGGGTTCGGCACGACTGGCTTTGGGAGAGGTCGTCATCAGCAGCCATGCTGTAATAATCGAGATGGCAAGGATCAATAGGGGGGCAGCAGGCTTTCTCAGGTGTTGGGTGGTTGGATTCATTTTCATATCAGTTTATGGGCTGAGCCTTGTCTTGTTCAGTGCCTGTCATGCTTTTATTCCGGACGAGCTCTTCTGCATTCAGATCACCCGCCAGAGCCCGGTGAAGTTGAATTCGCTCGGCCAGAAGATTGCCCTTGCTGATCAGTTTCTGCTGTTCCAGATCCAGTCTGCTGTTTTGTGCGGTTAACACTTCAAGGAAAGTGCTGTCACCATTCTGATACCGGGTCAGTTTGAACTGTTCTGTCTTGATAGCTAACGACAATTGTTTATCGATACTTTGTAGTTGCTGTTGCTCAGACTGTTCACGGGTCAATGCTGTTTCCACTTCCGTAAAGGCTTCGAGAATCGTTTGGGAATAAGTATTCAGGGATTCGCTCAAAGCCGCTTGCTGACGTTCGACTTCAGCTTTGCGCAGTCCACCATCAAAAAGGGGCGCGATCAGCCCCGCCGCCAGATGGCCTGCCCAGTCATTCACCAGAGAAGAGAAGTTTGAGCTGGTGGATAACAGTGAGGCCGTGAGATTGATCTGAGGCAGCCGGTCAGCCTCGGCCACAATCAATTGCTGATTTTGACGCTCGACATAAAACCAGGCCTGCCTGAGATCCGGACGACGACTCAATAAGTCAGCCGGTAAGCCTGTTGAGGGTAAAGGTTTCAGTTCCGGCGTTTTCGGGATATCGATTGAATGCAGTTCGATGGCTCCGGTCAACAGAGCCAACTGTTGGGAAGTCAGTTGCTGTTGACGCCTGGCAGCTAGTCTTTTGGCATTAAGATTTTCCAGAAGCTGTTGCTGTTGCAGCAGATCTTCTGCCTGCGTCTGACCGTATCGGAATCGCAGTTCAATCACGGACAGCTGACGGTTCAGGTTTTCAATCTGCTGATCATAGAGTTTGATCAGGGATTGTTGGGTGACCAGCTCGTACCATTGACGGGCTATCTCAGACGACAATGTTATAGTTGCAATGTTGAGTGCTTCGCGGCTGGCGAGAAGCTCGAACGTTGCAGAGGCTTCACTGGCGGCAAGGCGTGACCAGAGATCTACTTCATAGCTGGCCATCAATCCGATCTGAAATTGCTCAACATTACCGGAAGACTGCTTGGTGTGGCGGCCTTCGAAGGTTCCATCAATAGTGGGCACCGATGTTGCTCCGGACTGTCTGGCAACGGCTTCAGCCTGACGAAGTCTGTCTGTTGCTGCTTTCAGACTGAAATTATTGGTCAATGCTGTTTCAATAAGGCTATTGAGCCGGGGGTCGTCAAAGCTTTGCCACCAGAGGCTGGTCTGAGCTTCATTGCCTGACTGAGAAAAGGTCGTTGGCAGAGAAGTTTTTGGTGGCGATAAGGTGCTGTGTGTAGCACAACCCGACATCAGGAGAAGCAAGGTTCCTAATGCCAGACAACGTGGGTATTTCATGGCTGAAAAATGATTGACTTTGATCAGCCATTATCCTGAAACCGTGATTTCAGATCAAAGATAATTACTAAACGACCAGATAGCCTATCGATTTATCCACAATCTTGCCAGCATTCCGGCCTTGGTGGTGAAGCCCGTTGTGATGGACTTTATTTCACCTTTTCTGATGATGAAAATGGCAGGCGTCACGCTGACGTTCCAGGCTCTGCTGGTAGAGCCCTGAGGGTCATTAATGACGGGAAAGTGTAAATCTTTGGCATTGAGGTATCGGGCCACTCTCTCATTGTCGCCTGAGACCATGGCCACGGTAACGACCTGATGATCTTCTGATAAATCACTGACCGCAGGGCTGACCCAGTGACAGACCCGGCACCAGCTGGCCCAGAAATAAAGCAGGACCGGTTTCTCTTCAGACAGTTTATAGAGGTCGATTTCTGCTCCGTTAACAGGCATTGCGCGCAGTTCCGGAGCCGCCCCCGAAGGCATGTCTCTTTGCAGATAGACGTTGTATGCCGTCATGACTATAGCCGCGATTAGCAGGGTGAAGATAGCTTCCCGAATGAATTTGCCAAGACGTATGCTCATTGAAATCCTGTGTTTTGTGTTAAGTCAGTGCTTTCTGGATCAGGCTCAGTGCTTCGGCAGGCAGATCCATTGCCAGCGCCTGCTGGTGGGCCTGTTCTGACATTTTGGCCCAGGTCTTCTGGACGATTCGAAGCACTTTATCTTCCGGATGCTGTCTGGCAAAGTTCAGGAAATCGGTTTCGATAAACACCAGACAGGCACAGTCTTCCAGTGTCTGGGCTTCAGCATTGCGCTTGATGCCCAGTTTGCGAATGATACTTTCGGTCTGCTGGCAGCTCTCTTGACTGTAACCATTTTCCTGCATGACCTTGACTGCTTTTCGGGCGTGCAGTTTGCCCAGTTCTGTCCGCCATTTAAGGTAGCCAGGCCGATCCATCGGGAATTCTGAACGTGGAATTTCCCAACGGCAAAGATGCTGGCTGCGAACGGCAATCTGCAGTTCTTCGGAGGCATCCGGACATAACTTATCGAGCCATGCGGACATATTCTCTGCATAGATCAGTTCTTTGGCTTTGCCTTCGATGGTTTCAGGGTCTTGTTCATGCAGCTTGTCTATCGCTGCCAGAGTTTGTTGAATACGGCTCATAGGCTTTTTGTGATTTTGTGGGTGGGCGTTGATAGTGGAAGATAAACTTCACTGCGATCGGAAGAATCGTACGATGAGTTCCGAAGCACAGGTCAGTTAATCTGTGTTCCGGAATCTATCATATTCAGGCGGCTTTTTCTGTTTCAGGCAGCTCGGTGAGAGTGCCGTATTGTTGTCGGGCATAAATCAGAGGCGATGAGCCGCGGTTCAGGCGAACCTCGCGAACATGGCCAATACAGATAGAGTGTGTGCCTGATGTATTGATTTCCTCCAGTTCGCAGACGACACTGGCCAAAGCGTCGTCCAGCATAGGTGCTCCGGATTGAGAGCTTGTCCAGTTACCTGCTTCCAGAAATCGTTGCTCGCCTCTGGCACCGGTGCTGCCGGCAAAAACATCAGACACACTCTGCTGGTCTGTGCTCAGGACATTGATACAGAAATAACCGCTGGCTCTGATTTCTGCCAGTGCCTGTACGTCTTTATGGATGCAAACCAGCATGGAAACGGGTTCCATGGATAAAGAGCATACGGCTGTGGCGGTAAGACCGTTTCTTGATCCGTCATGTTGAGAAGTAATGACGTTGACGGACGCTGCCAGTTCCTGCATGGCCTGTTTAAAGTCCGAAACCAGAGACTGATCACTCATAAAACTGCACTCGTGCTTGGAAGGGAATTGAAAATAGGTTTTTACGTCAAATTGGGTACTATGATACCAATCAAACAGTAGGGCCGATAGAGAGACCAAGACCTGCTGATATTCAACAGGTCCGGGAGGTCGTCAACTCAGGAAAAGGTCATTCGCTGCGAAAAAAGTCGTTGAGTTTGGTCGCCAGCATCATATTGCCTTCAGTGCGAACCTTGCCAGCCATGAAGGCCTGCATGCCGTCCAGTTCACCGGTCATGATACCGACAAAAGATTCACTGTCGGTGATTAAGGTGACATTGGAGTCATCACTGGTACCCTTGACCACACGACAAGTGCCGTTATCAATGGCGACGTGATAGGTATCTCCGTCCGTGATATCAAACTGAAAAATCAGTTGTTGCCCTACTGCTGCATCGGCAACAAAACGTCTGGGCATCTCATCAAAGATTTCTTGCACCGTGGCCATTGTTATAACTCCGTGAGTATTATTCCTGTATACCCTGAGGCTCTTAGGTGGGTCAGGTTTTTATGTGTTGTAAGATATTCGCAGATCATATCTGATTTTTATATAAAGCTCTCTTGGATATTGCTTTGATTTACAAAAAACAACTCATGGTGAAGGTTTTTCATAACCCGTCGACAGGGCTATGATTCAGTCTGTCCGGCGGGCTTCTGTATAATAGTTGTTATGTGAATCAGGTACTGGCGCTGTTTGGCCGTTGTGCGACAATTGTTCGCTAAAATCTTTTGTTGCTATGGCATACGTGCCTCGGGAGGTCTTATGGTTTCTGAAATCTTCAATCCGGAACATTGGCAGGAAGTAGATGGGTTTGAATTCGAAGACATCACTTATCACCGGGCCAGACATCAGGGAACCGTGAGAATTGCCTTTAACCGACCCGAGTGTCGCAATGCTTTTCGGCCCAAAACGGTGGATGAACTGTTCCGGGCGCTTGAGCATGCGAGAATCTCCAGCGATATAGGCGTTGTGATTCTGACAGGCAACGGTCCGTCACCGAAAGATCGGGGTTGGGCTTTCTGTTCCGGAGGAGACCAGCGTATTCGTGGCAAAGACGGTTACAAGTATGAGGGCTTGCCCCGGGATGAGGTCGATCCGGCTCGTCTGGGACGTTTGCATATTCTCGAGGTTCAGCGACTGATCCGGTTTATGCCCAAGGTAGTGATGGCGGTTGTGCCCGGCTGGGCTGCAGGAGGTGGACATAGCCTGCATGTTGTCTGCGACCTGACACTGGCTTCTGCAGAGCACGCTGTTTTCAAGCAAACCGATCTGGATGTGGCCAGCTTTGATTCGGGTTATGGCTCAGCTTATCTGGCCAAGATGGTTGGACAAAAGCGGGCCCGTGAAATCTTCTTTCTGGGACTGGATTACTCCGCTCAGGAAGCCTTTGAAATGGGCATGGTCAATAAAGTGGTGCCTCACGCAAAGCTGGAAGCATTGGCGCTGGAATGGGCCGGGATAATTGGCGAGAAATCCCCCACAGCCGTCCGTATGATGAAGTTTGGCTTGAACATGACTGATGATGGTATGGTTGGCCAGCAGCTGTTTGCTGGTGAAGCGACTCGGCTGGCCTATGGCACTGAAGAAGCCAGAGAAGGTCGTGATGCCTTCCTGGATAAGAGACCCAAGGACTTTTCTCGCTTTCCCTATCACTATTGAGGTTGGGTTATGGAGTTAGTCTATAGTTTCACTGGCCGATGGCTGCTATTGTCTGACGCACAATTGAGCCAGCGGGCTCAGTAAAATAAGAAAACAACTCTCAAAGGTGGTGAATTTGTCTGAAAATAATGTAGTGCTTGAGCAAAAGGGTCCGGTTCTGGTTGTGACCATGAACAGACCGGACAAAAAGAATGCTCTGACCAGTGTCATGTATGCCGATATGGCGAGGGCGCTGGCCGATGCAGATAACAATGATGCTGTTCGTGTCGTCCTGATTCAGGGATATACGGATGCCTTCACAGCAGGCAATGACCTGGGTGACTTTCTGAAAGAAGGTGTGGGTCTTGATTCCCCGGTAATGACTTTCCTTCGTCAGCTGGTTGCTTTGGAAAAGCCTCTGGTGGCAGCGGTCAGCGGTGTCGCTGTCGGTGTTGGCGTCACCATGTTGTTACACAGTGACCTGGTTTACATTGCTAAAAACGCCAAGCTGAGATTGCCGTTTGTGAATCTGGCCCTGGTGCCAGAGGCTGCTTCCAGTCTTCTGCTACCCCAAGTGATGGGTCATCAGCGTGCTGCAGAACTGCTGATGCTGGGAGATTTTTTTGATGCAGAAACAGCCCGGGATTATGGAATTGCTAACGAAGCGGTGGATACCGACCATATTTTTGAACATGCTCTGGCCAAGGCGGAAGAGTTGGCCACCAAGCCGAAAGAAGCATTAAAGTACACAAAACAGCTGCTTAAGCAGTCATACCGCAGTGATGTGGAAAAAAGACTGACCGATGAAGGCACTCTTTTTGCCGAACGACTTAAGTCGGATGAAGCCCGGGACATTATGGGCACCTTTATGGGGAAAGCCTGATGGTCAGTCATCCTTTACAAATAATGTAATCAAACCAGTCTGAGGGGTCTGGCACCTCTTCTTCGGATACGATCGGTTTTGCTTTGACCGAAAAACCTGCTTTGTGCACTGAATCCGGATCACCCGTGACCAGAGGGTGCCATTCCGGAAGATCATAGCCCTCATGCAATAACCGGTATGCACAGCTGTCGGGCAGCCATGGGAGGTGTTCGTGCATGGTCTTGGGGGTGAGCATAATACAGTCGGGCACAAACTTGCGGCGATGTTTGTAGTTTTGACAACGCCCCGTTGGCAGATCCAGTAATTTGCAGGAGATGGCCACGGTATAAATCTCCTGGGTGTTGTCGTCAATGAGTTTGTTCAGACAGCAACGCCCGCAGCCATCACAAAGAGACTCCCATTCATTACGGGTCATGGCCTCCAGGCTTTTGGTGCGCCAGAAAGGTTCTTGAGCAGGGATGGACATAGGCTGGAAATCGGGTGGTATGAGAGTGTGAAACCTACCGCAAATCTTCAGGTAAAGAAACAGGCGACTTCACACTCTGGTTTATTTACTGAGCCGGAGACAAGAGTCCGGTCCACTGCCACCAGGTCATGGAGAAGAGTACAAAGGTCAGCAGACAGGCCAGAGTCAGCAGCAAGCCGATCCGTGCAAATGTTTTCGCCTGGAAGGTGCCTGTAGAATAGGCCACCATGTTTTGGGGGGAATTCACCGGCAGGATCATACCAAAGCTTACGGCAAAGAGTTGCAGAAGCACCAGCCCCATGGCGTTATGCATCATAGTGTCTGGCAGGGTGTCGGTGAAAGCCAGGAACACTGGCAGTAATGCCACGGTCAGGCTCATTGCCGAAGCAAACCCCAAATGCATGACCACCGTAAACAACGTCATCGCAAACACTAGCAGGGCCAACGTCATGGTGTGGATTTCCATGGATGAGAAACAGCGTTCTGCCAGCCAGGCAGCGGCGCCTGTACTGACCAATTGTTGACCCAGACTAATGCTGACGCCAAACATGACGATGACGCCCCAGGGAATGCGCTTCTCAATATCTTTCCAGCTCTCAAAGACGCCTGTTCCGGGCAACAGCAGGCAAACGGACATCAACAACATGGTGGCTGGAACGGTAATGTGGTGAAGCGTACCTTCTGTCACCCACAGGCTGATCAGCAGAACGGTAAACAGAGCCAGTTTCTTCTGTTGGAAAGACCAGGGTTCGGAAGAGGTGTGCAGGCAACGGCTGATGTCATCTTTCAGCGAGTGCCCTTTTACCTCAGCTTTCAAAATGAAATACAGGATGACGGTCATCAGGGCTGACCAGGGGCCGGCATGGATCAGCCATTGAATCCAGGTCATGGTGAAGCCACTGTGTTCATGCATCAACTCAAGGCCTGCCACATTGTGGCCGGTCGCCGTCATGACGCCGACATTCCATATGGTACTGACCTGGGCAGCCCCCATGATCAGTACCGCCGCCAGACGGCTTTTAGGGTCCAGACCCAGTGTGGCGATCACTCCTGCCAGAATGGGAACCTGAACAGCAGTACGCCCCGTGGGTGAAGGTATCATAAAGGAGAATACCACGCCGACCAGGAGGCAGCCGGCAATGATGGCGCCGTGACTGGGGCGAATGCGCGACAGAATTGCCAGAGCTATACGTTTATCCAGCTCAGTGGACTGCATAGCGGCGGCCATGATCAGGGCACCGGCTATAACAATGATGCTGGGCGATGAAAAGCCTTTCATGGCCAGCCCCAGTGCTTTACTGGTACCCAGAATGGTACCGGTTTCACTGCTGGGGACAACACCTGTCAATAGAGTAACCAGTGCCGCAATGAGCAGGGCACTGATGGGGTAAGCCAGGGCTTCAGTTACCCAGAGGATGACCGCCATGACCAGAATGCCCAGCATGATCTGGCCATAAGCGGTCAGGCCCTCCAGAGGCAGAGAGATCACCAGCAGGAGTGCGCAGAACGACAGGGGAACAGCCAGTCTTGCGGTCCATTGCCTGAGTGCAGTCGGGTTTTCCAGATGACTGGACATAATTAATACAACCTCATTCAATTATTAGTGTTCGAAGGAGAGGAACCCTAAAGTCTAATAAAGGATGAGGTTCTTGCAGGATTAATCGTCTTTCAGGACAAAATTTTGCAGAAAACCGTACTCTTGTTCCATATCTTCTGTGTCTTCCAGCAGGTTTTCAGGGTCCTTCAGATGACCCTCAGGGGTGTGGTGCTCCGAGAGTTTTTCAGTGAGCGCCTGACAGTGGAAGACATGTTCTCTGGCCGAGGTCTGGCCAGCTTCGGGATATAATGGCTTTTTGATGGCTGTGGCGCCAATAGCCGTGAGAGTGAGAATGCTGTTATCAGACTCAAGGGTTTCAACGGCGGGAGATAGAACCGTCTTTACCGGTGAAAAAGTAGACAGGGACTTTTGTCTCAAGTGCTCCGGCCGGATGCCCCGTTTGGGCAGTTCCATCCGCTCCGCTACCGTTTCAAACCAGGCCGCCAGAATCTCCCGACGTATTGCTCCTGACTCTTCAGGAGTGGCCAGATATTGAAGGGAAGCCTCTGCCGCCTGAAGAAATTGGCACAGTGGTCGGGGGAGCTCCATATCAATCTGGATGGATTGTCGGCTTTCGGTGTGAACCGTTTTCAACGGCAACGGTTTATTTTTTATTGCGAGGTGGAGCTTTTCCAATTCCTCTGAAAGTAAGTACTGACGGTTGTTCTCAAAACCTTCCTTCCCCTTCCTTTCGATCAGATTGAGCCGGATACCGGCCAGAACGTTCTTTCTCACTCCGGGCAGTGCGGGCGCCTCATGACCCAGTCTCGCCCGCAAATGTTTGACCAGAGCGTCGCTGAATGACGGGTCGATCACCGTAACATTGAAAGGACTCTTTGCCGGAGGTTCGATCAGAGTTGGCGACTGGGGTAATGAAAATTCACATCGACACGCTATGCGCTTTGGTGGCTTGAAGGGCTCCCCTTTGACAGCCTCATGGAATGCATTGTCGACGCTTTCTGTTTCCAGATAGCCAGCACTGGCAGCGTTAGGCACTGCGTCGGCATTGATCAGGAGGTCAACAGGGACTTTGTTGCTGTGGGTGTTCTGCTCGTCCTGATGTTCCAGATGAACAAGGTATTTTCCATCTTGCTGATCAGGCGCTTCAATATCGACAACCCCGGTATTGGAGACCATTTGAAGGGGTGATGAATCAAGCCTTGCCATATCAAGAACCTGAGCCCAGAGGGCCTGATGCAGGGTGTCTGCTGAAATTTCTCCAAACCCGTCCGGGTCAAGCCGTCCTGAGTTTTTGTCATTGTTTTGAGGTGAATTGTTTTGAGGCGAATGCTGTTCATGGGCCGGCAGTCGGGTAAACAGTGAGTCAAACTCACTACCGAGATAAAAGCGTAATGCTTCCATCCATTGTGGGTCTAACCGCAGTGTCCCGGTGGGAGTATGGAGGGGCTCGACACTCAATAACAGGGTGACATCAGCGCCTGCTTCAACTTGTGTCAATGCCGCCAGCAGGCCGTGAATGTCCGAACCATCGATGACGACCTGTGGGTGGTATTCTGCTTCGTGATGTTTATCCAGAATCCATTGGTTAAGGTGGGCATCAATGACAGGGCTGTTAAGACTGGCAAGATCATAAAGTTTCGATAACGTCTGCCTGGCATCGTCGTCTGGCCAGTTACGTCCATCCAGCAGGAGGGAGTCTCCCCATTTTCTCCCGAGGTGCCGTGCTACTTCCAGTTTCTGCTTTTTGGCTGCGATAATGGCCTGTAACTCTTCCTGAGTAGGTGTTTTCCCGTCGCTGACTTTCTCTCTGATTGCAATAGGGTCAACCTCTTTCAGTTGGTCAACCAGCTGAGCAAAAGACTCATGTTCTGTGCTGTAAGTTAACAGTTCGTCCTCAAGCTTCTCCCTGACATCCACCAGATTTGCTCTGGCTTCCAGGGGATAGTCGCTTTCGTCGGGGTCATCGATCTCAAAGCCCAGGTCTTCCATTAATTCGTCGGTAGCTTTGACCTGCTCAAGAAACTCCAGCTGAAAAGCATCAACTCTTATGGCCGGATCACCGTTAGGGTGGGGCACTTTGCGAAAACTGAGTTCATTAATGTCTCTGACCAGGTGTTGGGTCAGTTTGAAACGCATGGGAGTGCTGATTTCACTCATCTCATCTATGCATTCGCTGAACGCTTCGGGCGACATGTCGATTTTCAGCTTTCGAACAGCCTGCCACATTTGTTCGGTTTGCCGTTTGTTGTAATGAGAAGACAGACCAGCAGCGGCAAAGCTCTGCTCCAGCTGCGCTTTCAATTCATCCGAGCTATCGGCTGTAATTTGTTCGAGAAACTCGCAGGTGTAATACAACCAGAGAAACTGATCTGCGTCTGCCAGGTTGATCGAAGGCAGCTTTGACTCCAGCTCTTGTCGAGCCTCTTCGAGCATCTGTAAGGGGGCTTTTGGAAAAATGATCGGACGCACAATCTGATCCTTTGAGGCCAGACTGAGAGGTCCGTATATCTGGAAGACCGGGGCATCAGGCGGGCCTTCCGGCAACTTCAC
>NZ_JAHHPN010000826.1:0-1803 GCF_024606325.1 Endozoicomonas sp. ONNA1 | reverse complement strand
CTGCCAGCATTTCAACAGGGTTTGTTCGCTGTCAGAAGGTCCAAGAGAAATGACCGAAGCCTGTCCTGAGGCCTTAGCCATTCTGGCGGAAAAGTAACTTTTTCCGGTGCCGGTTTCCCCCTGCAGGAATATAACGGGAGAGTCCGTCAACCGATCATGGAGTCGGGACAATCGACGGCTTTCACGATCTTTCTGATTCAACTCGCCGTGATAAAGATCACGCGCCAGCAGTGACAGGGGCTTATCAGCGGAACCCTGCCATTCCAGTGATTCAGACAGTCGATGCTCTATACGTTCAATGCCTTCTGCCTCAGAATTCGCTGTTCTGGCCATCTGAAAACAATCGCTGGCCAGAGTGTGAATGGCATCGGATCGGGTTTGCCCTGATGGCAAAGGTAGCTGCCAGCCAGAAGCCAGTGCATCTTGCAAACGTTTAATCTGTCTTGCTGGCCTGATGACCAATGCCTGATAGGGCTCTGCTTTCGACGGATCGACTGCCAACTGATACGCCATTGCCTCTCGTTGATCTTCAGGGGCGTGGGCCACGATCATGGCACTGAGCCTGTCCAGATATTCTTCTTGAGCCAGCCATGATGTAAATGGGGTTTTATAGGAAAGTTGTAATCCTTCAAATCGGCTGTCCTTAAAGACTGCCGGGTCAAAGGCTCTGGCCAGTGACCATAGGTTCTGTCGCAAAAACTTTCGATCTAACGGTGCAGAGCTGTTGATGATGCTGTTTAACCGATCCGGGTCTACCGAGCCAGTTTGACCCCTGTCGGGCTTCTCATGGGCATCCGGTTTTTCATTGGCATCCGGCAGTAACTGCCAACAGGCCACTTTCATAAAATCACGCACCGACGGATTCTGCCGGGTGCCATGGGTGACGACGCTATTGATGGCCTTGCGCCAGTGGCAGGGCAGGAGCTGTGGCGACTGGTCAACCTGCTGTGCCCGCCGGGCAGCCAGCATCAGGTTATTCAATAGTCCTTCGGTCATTTCAGGCAGAGGGTCACAAAGATCGTCAGGCAGGGTTTTAAACGCTTCGTAAAGCGAGTGAAGTGCTCGTTCCGGCAGCTCAGCCCGGGGGATATCATGCTTGTCCCCATTGATAGCCCAAATATCAACCTCAGGACAGGGTTTGCCCTTGGCAACCATTGACCTGAATACCGAAGATGGGCTTTCTGCAGACTCGGGCCAGACTACGGTGACTTGAGCTTGTGGGTAGGCCTGTAATTGGCCATTCACTAACAGAGGTTGCCCGATCACCAGAGGTTCCAGAAGCTGCTGAAGTGCTGGATTACTGTCCAGTCCCCGCAATACGACTGGCTTGCCAGAGGTTAATGCCTCCTGCAACTCAGTCTGACGTCGTCCAAAATGTGCCTTCTGTTGTGAAGTGATATGGATGTTATCAAACAGCTGGCTGAGGCTGGTCTGTTCATTGACCTGAATGACCAGAGGTGCCTGCTGGTGGTTGATCCAATGACTGGCCTGAGCATCTTGCTGATACGTGATGCTATCAAAGGCGGTGAGAGCTTTTATTGAGTGCTCATCGTTTTCTCCGAGCCCCAGGGTTTTCGGCTGCCGTTTTGTATGAGCCACCTGAAGTCGGGGCTGCAGATCGGTTGTCTCGCGAATCGTCTGCACTGAACCCAGTAAACAAAACCAATGTGCCTCAGTGAGGGGAGACGTGACGGTGACGACACCACCCGCCCGAACTTCTTCCAATAGATTGATGTTGGGGACTGCATAGCCTTCCGGGGCAACGGCAATCGGGTTCAGCCATCCCGAAATATTACTTTGGTT
>NZ_JAHHPN010000825.1:0-37848 GCF_024606325.1 Endozoicomonas sp. ONNA1 | reverse complement strand
CATGGCACCTCTCCTGCTTATTGAGCTCAGTGATGAGACTGGCGGAGTGAGTCCATCGCCTTCAAAGCTCCAGCGGCTACTAATTGATCGGTCTCTTGTTTGTTGATGTAGGAGTAGGTCAGCCCCCACTCTTTAAAGCGCTCCCGGAACAAGGTACTCACAAAGTCAATCTCAATGATTTCGGCGTACTCTCCCAGAAAGTAAACATTGGGCGGATTGGGTTTACCCTTTTCTGCCGCTTTGGCAATCAGGCTTGCAGCACGTTCCTGCACCTCGTCCAGAGTAGGTTGCATGGTGGCTTTCATGTGGCCAACATACCAATCTTTAAGAGCTGCTGGTGCCTGTGAGTCCTGCAGTCTGAGTAACAGGATTCTATGGCCCAGCTCGTTTTTTCTCTTGCGCTGGGAATAGCGGTCAAAGAACTCTCTGGGTGATGCCTCCGGGTCAATGTGTTGTTTCAGATAGAGATGGGCAGGGATCTTTTGTGCATTCATTTTCAGCTCTGACAGACAGGTCTTTGTTCCTTCAAGACAAGCAGATGAGTCTAAAGCAACCTCCTGAAACTGGTGGTTGGACTTGTATTCTTCCCATCGTGCCAGCTTTGCCTGACATCTCTCTAATGTGTCCCTGCAATCTGTTTCGAAATTGGAAAAAAATTGATCACTGGCGAAGGCTCCGATGCTGTGAACGCTACCACTGGGAATGGATTTGGGTGGTTTGGGTGGCCTGGGCCTGGGAATAATCATTGGCATGCCAAGGTTACCAGCGTGAAGCGCCTTTTTATCTTTATAACGCATTTTCATATCAACGGTTTTTAATTCGCCATGTTCCACGGAGCACACCAGATCGTAGGTGGTTTTAAAAACGAACAGCTCATCTTCTGCTTGCATCAGTTTCATTGCTTCCCCGATCAGGACGGTATCCCGGGTAGTCTGTATTTCAGTCAGAGCTATCCCGCCGCTTTGAAACGTCTCTTTAATGGCTGTCTCTGCCTGCTTCTGAATGTCGATAACATCCTGCGGGTCAAAGAAGATGTACAATTCATCGCCTTCTTTGGCTGTGGCGGCATCAAAGCCTGCTACTGCATAGAGGAATGAAGCGGATGTTTTTGCTGGATCTATACCCCTTTGAGCCAATACCGGCTTTTGCTCTTCAAGCATTTCCCGGGACATTTTTCTGGCCACGGCCGCAGCGTTCAGGGAGGGGTCATAACCACCGGCCTTGACAACATTGCGGGTTCGTTTGGAAGCAATGTTTCCGGAATGGTCCAGATAAGCCTCGTCAATGCTCATGTCCCGCTTGATCGAGACCAGAACCCTGGGTTTGTCATTGTCCAGACGCTGAACCAGATACATTTCTGCTCGGGAGTTCAGACTCCAGAGTACATAGACCAGCTCTTCCTGAGCCTGGAGGATGGCACTGAAGCTTATCGTAAACAGGGCTACGAACAAAATGGGTACTTTTCTGATAATCATGAATTACTCCTTATAAATTCATAAAGACTCAAATTTTAGACAGGAGTTTCAGGCTTTTAGTTCCTTTCCGGTCGACATTCTTGTTTTATCAACACTTATGGTTTTAAGTCTGAAGTCGGGCAGGTTCGTGGTACAATGGCCTTCTTTCGCCATGAGAATACTGAAAAGGCAGGCTTTTGGCGTCACCTTGAGCGATGTGAATCGCTTACACCAGTTTCACCCAAAGTGAATAATTGAATGTCTGAATATAAAAGTGTCGAAGAGCGCGTAAGCTATGGAATTGGTCGTCAAATGGGCGACCAGCTGGCCAGCAACCCTATTGAAGGCCTGTCCATTGATGCCGTTCTGGCCGGTCTGGCTGACTCCCTGAACGGGGCTCCAAGTGCTGTTGAGCATTCCGCTTTGCAGGAAGCGTTCAACGAAATGCACCAGCGCATTCAGGCTCAGGAAGCTGATAAAGCTAAAGAGTTGTCTGCTGAGGGTGAAAAGTTTCTGGCTGAAAATGCCAAACGTGATGAAGTGACTGTCACCGAGTCAGGTCTGCAGTATGAAGTACTGGTAGCAGGTGATGAGAATGGCGAAAAACCAGGACCCAACGCCACCGTTCGCACTCACTACCATGGTACCCTGCTCAACGGTTCTGTGTTTGACAGCTCTGTGGATCGTGGTGAGCCTATCGAATTCGCTGTTAACGGCGTTATTGCCGGCTGGACAGAAGCCCTGCAGCTCATGACCGTCGGCTCCAAGTGGAAGCTGTTTATTCCATACAACCTGGCCTACGGTGCCCAGGGCGCGGGTGGCGCTATTGGCCCATACGCCACTCTGGTTTTTGAAGTAGAGCTGCTGGCAATTTCCTGATAGCAGTCCCGGACTGGTAGCGTCCTGCTTCCAGTCCTGTTCTGTTTTCCAATGCTCTGAAAGCATCAGCCTGCCAGAGACTTACCGGTCATCTCTTCAGGCTGTTCGAGACCCATCAGATCCAGCAGGGTGGGAGCCAGATCAGACAGAATACCGTCTTTCAGCTCAATGGCTTTGGGACCAAAGTAAACGAGGGGAACCAGCTCGCAAGTATGAGCTGTGTGAGCCTGCCCGGTTTTGGGGTTAACCATCTGCTCAGCGTTACCGTGATCGGCGGTAATCAGACACTGACCACCGGTTTCATCCAGGGCTTCAATCACTCTGCCAATGGATTGATCGACCGCTTCCACGGCTTTCACAGCTGCATCAAATACACCGGTATGACCCACCATGTCGCAGTTAGCGTAGTTGCAGACAATCAGGTCGTGCTTGCCGCTCTTGATCTCAGCGACCAGCTTGTCAGTCACTTCCGGAGCGCTCATTTCAGGCTTAAGGTCATAGGTGGCTACTTTGGGTGATGGAACCAGAATTCTTTCTTCTCCTTGATAGGGCTCCTCACGGCCGCCACTGAAGAAGAAGGTGACGTGGGCATACTTTTCAGTCTCGGCGATACGCAGCTGTGTTTTACCCAGCTTTTCCATGTATTCACCCAGAGTATTAGGCAGCTCGAAAGGTGGATAGGCACATATTGTGTCGATGCTGGCAGCGTATTGAGTCAACATGACAAATCCGGCCATGACCGGTTGTTTGGTACGTCGGAAACCGTCAAACTCTTTTTCTACAAAGGCACGGGTGATTTCACGGGCTCTGTCTGCACGGAAATTCATGAACAGAACCGCATCACCGTCATTAATGGTGGCAGGACTTTCACCCAGGGTAGTGGCTTTTACAAATTCGTCATTCTCATCACGCTCATAAGCCGCGTGCAGGCCTTCTACAGCGGTTTTGGCAGAAAACTCTGCTTTGCCGAGAGTCATCAGGTCATAGGCCTGCTGCACCCGTTCCCAGCGGTTATCACGATCCATAGCGTAGTAACGACCGATCAGGCTGGCGACTCTGCCAATACCTTTTTCTTTCAGAATCGCGTCGGTTTTTGCCAGAGACGTTTCGGCGCTGCGTGGCGGTGTATCACGGCCATCCAGAAATGCGTGAACATACACTTCTTTAGCGCCACGCTTGGCAGCCAGTGCCACCATGGCATTGATATGATCTTCATGGCTGTGAACACCGCCGGGAGACATCAGCCCCATGATATGGACCGCTTTTCCCGTTGAGACGGCTTTGTCGATAGTGTCGGTAAACGCTTTGTTCTCGAAGAAGTCACCGTCCTCAATGGATTTTGTGATGCGGGTAAAGTCCTGGTAGACCACTCGACCGGCACCGAGGTTCATGTGACCGACTTCACTGTTACCCATCTGGCCATCAGGCAGGCCCACATCCATACCGGAGCCTGAGACAAAACTGAAAGGGTGCTCCTTCTGGAGACGATCCATGACGGGCGTATTGGCAGCCAGGATAGCGTTGGAGTCAGATTCTTTTCGGTAACCGTAACCATCGAGGATGATCAGGGCGGTGGTGGTGCGCTTGTCAGTCATGGATCAAACCTTGGGCATATTGGCCAAAAGCAGTGTCTTTGAAATACTGCTCTCAGAGACATTGCAGCTATTCTCAGAAACCGGATTGAGCAGCATCTTTGGCTCAGGGCTGTTTTGAGAGGTGAAGGCCTTGAATTCTACCTGCTTTACAGCTCGTTTCCAGAGACAGAGTGATAGAAATCAACTATTTGCAGGATAGAACAGATGTTGGTGTCAAAGCCTGATTTCCTCTATTGTAAGATGCTGATTGATGCCCCACGGCACTGATGCTCACTACCGTGTTCTTTTAGCGCACACAGTCGTAACTCTATTTAGCAGAATGTATACTTGTCGCCCTACGGCAATTAATTACGACAATTAATCACGAAAATGGGTGCGATTTTCACCATCAATGGTGAGAGGCTAAGCTGTTTTCCCCTCGTTAAGGCATATATTAGTACTGGTTCGGTATGGAACAGATTATTGAATTTATAGGTAACCACCCTCTGCTGGTGGGTTCTCTGGCAGCTCTGTTGTGTGTGCTGCTCTTTACCGAGATGCGCAAAGGTGGTCAGAGTGTCGGTTCTCAGGAAGTGACTCAGCTGATTAACCAGCAAGGAGCTATAGTACTCGACGTCAGGGAAAAAGCCGATTTTAGTAAAGGCCACATCGTTGATGCCATGAGCATGCCTTTTGGCAAAGTCGCTGAGCGAATCGGTGAGCTGAACAAACACAAAGACAAGCCGATTGTTATCGTAGACGCCATGGGCCAGCACAGTGGCTCCGTTGGCAAGCAGTTAAAAGACGCCGGGTTTGAGCAGGTTGTTCGACTGAAGGGTGGAATTGGCACCTGGACGGCAGACAGCCTGCCTCTGGTTAAAAAGTAAAGTAACAGGCCATGATGCTCTCCCCGGAGGGCGAGTGCATCATGGCCAGCATTCCTGGAATAAAAATGGCTCCGGTTACCCTTTATATTTCTGCTTATTGCCCATTTTGCCATCAGGCGCTCAGGCTACTGGACAGCAAAGGGGTCAGCTACCAAACTATCAGCGTCGACGGCAAGCCCGATGTCCGTCAGGAGATGACGCTCAAAGCAGGTGCGCGCACCGTCCCCCAGATATGGATTGGAGACACCCATGTAGGTGGTTGTGATGATCTGTATGCTCTGGAATCTGCCGGGAAACTGGACGACCTGCTGAGATAAAAACAGATCCGTTTCCTCAACCTTCTGAGGAGCGAGCCTGTTTTTGAGAGTTGCTAGTAACCTCACTTGATACTGGTATTTTTATCCCCATTATAAGTGGGAAGTGAATTTAGAACCGACGTTTTAAGGAAATGATAATGGCTGAGAATCAGCAGCAAGATCAGGCGCAGTTTGCGCTGCAGCGTATCTACGTAAAGGACCTGTCCTTTGAGTCGCCAAAGTCTCCGGAAATGTTTCAGGCGCAGTGGCAGCCGGAAGTTAAGCTGGACCTGAACACCACTAACCGTCTGCTGCACGATGATATGTATGAAGTCGTACTGTCTCTGACCATTACTGTTCAGAATGGCACTGAAGAAGAGAAAGAGACCGCATTCCTGGCTGAAGTTCAGCAGGCGGGCGTTTTCCTGGTCAAGGGGCTGAGTGATGATGAACTGCACCGTACGCTGGGTGCTTTCTGCCCGAACATTCTGTTCCCATACGCTCGTGAAGCCATAGATAACCTGGTTCTGCGTGGCAGCTTCCCTCCGCTGATGCTGGCGCCTGTCAACTTCGACGCCCTGTATCTGCAGGCGCGTGAACAGCAGGACGCTACTGTTAACTGATAGCGAACTGAACAGTGCCGGGCACTGACCGGCACACTCTTCTCTCATTTCCCTCCGGGAAATTCCAGCTGCTTCCAGGCCTCGTAGACCATAACAGCGACGGTATTGGATAAGTTCAGGCTTCTGCTTTCGGGTAGCATTGGTAAGCGCAGTACCTGATCCTTTGGCAGACTATTCAAAATGTCGATTGGCAAGCCTCTGGTTTCCGGTCCGAACATCAAAGCGTCTCCGGGCTCAAAGGCATGTTCCGAATAGCGAGTGGTGCCTTTGGTGCTCAAAGCCAACACCCTTGTGGGTTTCACTGTCTGAAGAAAGTCCTGATAGTGGTCATGAATCTGCAAATTGGCGTATTCATGGTAATCCAGCCCGGCCCGTTTCAGGCGTTGATCATCAAGATCGAATCCCAGAGGCCTGATCAGATGCAGGCGAAAGCCTGTATTGGCACAGAGTCGGATAATATTCCCCGTATTGGGAGGGATTTCCGGCTGGTATAGAACGATATCAAGCATATTGGCGGGAACTGATTCAGTACATCGAGGGTGAATTATAAGGCTATTCGCGCGATGACTGTCAGTGAATCTATACCCATCACTACATCTTCAAAGGCGATGGATACAGAAACGTTTGTTAACCTTTCAGACAGAAGCCTGAGCCAGTCCTGAGATCAGAACCATGGTTAACAAGAGAGCAACAAGGTTGCAGGTGCGTCCGATGCTACATTGCTTTTCATCGCAGCGACATTGGTCGTAGGGTGACAGATTCATCTTCAGAAGCCTCTTTAAATTCCCTGAGGGTTTGCTGATACACGCTTCGAATACTGCTCTGCCTTGGAAGCCACACAATTAATAGTAGTAAAGCTGGTCAGGGCCGAAAGAAAATTTCTTGCCCTTATAAATCTGTCGGAATAATACTATTTTTTCAGGGGTTTTACAGGTTATCTTGATAAGTGTTGCATTTCTGGCGTATTCGAAAAAATGTATGCTCAATTCATCCCAGCTCAACCCGGAGGAACTGTTTCATCTTTCGAAGCATAATATTCAGCAACCTTTTCATGGGTAGCAGCCATTGCCTGAAGAGTACCGCTCCACATCAGATTGAAGACACCTCCCATGGCAGTTGCATAGGCTAACTGGGCAGCAAAAACCTTAGGGTTTTTAGCGGCAGTGGCTGACAGTTGTCTGAAAACCTCCTGATGGGTTTTGCCCAGTATCCGGCCATTGGCGTGGGTCTTGAGGATATTGTTGATAAAACCTACCGTTGCACCCACACCAAACTGTGTTGCCTTCATTTCAAAATCACTCAGCTTCCCTTCATCCCGTCGTTTTACCTGCTGCCTGTCCATTGAATCCATCGAAAACATCAGCAGAGCGGAAAGACAATTGCTTGTAACGCCTCGAAAAGGCGATGTTAGCGTTCTTTTGAAACCCTGTTGCAGAATAGTTTTAGATCCCTGAGCTTTTTTTACACTGCGATCTCTCATCTGCTGTTTAATTTGCATCGCTGCAAAAGGCTGGCTGGCGACTGTTATTAGTGTGGCAGTGGTGCCGTTGACTGCAAAATTAGCTTTACCCTGGGCGTCTTCGGGCAGCTCCATTGTAGAAGACACGCCATAAAGCAATTGGGCAGATGCTGTTCGAACCGTATCGGCCATCACATAACGAGTCACAGTGCGGGCAATGGCTGGCGTCCAGCCGGCCGAAGATAAAGCCGCCGACAACTTAGGCAGCTGACCGGTTTGCTGTGACTGAACCAGCGGCCGGAGTAGGGAGGAAGTCGCAGGTGTATTCAATACAGCAGGAAGAAGCATATTGTCTTTAGCAAACTTACTTACGTACAAAAGTAAAGGAGTACCCTTCAAAGGGGGTTCAGGAGGCAGCTCTGTTTTTCGGCTTGCAAGTGATGTTTGGCTGCCTGTTTCTGCGTGACTGGCGTCAGGAAGGTACTTTGACGATTCGATGTCAGCAGGGGGCTTGTTATCAGGTGAGACAGTACTCAGGCCCGGTGGTTGCTGTGTGTTGCTGGTTAGTGGGTCCATTATCAACTCCCTTTAAATAAATCATATTAATTGTGAGTTCCTCGCCGGTAAAAAGTTCATTTTATAGTGTGTTTGCGCTCATCTTCCTCATTTACCGCGCAGGACAGTCTCAAGTCCGACAGGCTCTCAGCTGCTTTTGGCAGCAGGAATCAGATCACTGTAGGCACGTTTGGCTTCTTATGCGTACCAATCAACGAAAGAATAGAAAGCAGAATCGCCAGAATGTAGTAATATGTGTTAATTATTAACACAAATGGTGCGGAGCTATGGCAAGAACAACATCGGTAACATTAGGCCAGCATTACGAAGACTTCATCAATGATCTTATAGAAAAGGGTCGTTATCAGTCTGTTAGTGAGGCAGTTAGGGCAGCTCTCAGAGTCTTTGAAAAAGAAGAACAAGAATACGAAGCCAGGTTACAGGCTCTGCGGGATAAAGTAGACGCCGGTCGTAACAGTCCGATTGTAAAAGACTTTGATATGGATCGTTTGCTTGATGAATTAAACGGGAGGCGTGATGTCGGGTAATTACACTGTTCGCCAGAGAGCAAAAGACGATGTGATGAGCATCTGGTTTTATACAGTGGAACGCTGGGGAACTGAACGGGCCAACAGTTATCTGCGTAAAATCAGGGACAAGTTTGAATGGCTGGCTGAGAACCCCAGAGCGGGCACACAGAGAAAAGACGTAGACCCTGAACTGTATGCTACACCGGTAGGGATGCACATCGTTCTTTACGATATTGTTAATAACCAGCCTGACATTGTGGCGGTTATTCACCAGTCCGCAGACATAAAACGCAAACTGCGACAACAAGAATAAATGTTTAACAAAATGCCTGCGGGTGTTTTTTGCTTTAACAGCCAACATTCAAAAGCCGGCTTCATACGGTTTTTTTTATGCCCGAAAAAAGGTGAGTCATGGAAGACATTGCTCACATTCTCAATCTCTCAGGTGGCAAGGATTCAACTGTACTGGCATTACTGGCAAAGCAACGACTGTAAGCAGGAGCGATTAGTAACGTACAGCTGTTTTTTGCGGATACGGGCAACGAGCATCAGGACACTCACGATTACGTTGACGACCTGAAAACAAATCTCTATCTAAAAAAGTCTGCTCAAAAGTTTGATATATAAATTTATATTGATGAATCCGCTTACATTGATGCGGGAAGTACCTGTTTTCAAAATCTTTAAATATGAGATGTTGACATGGATCAATATATCTCTATCAGGTGTTTTTGTGAGCAATTATTTATGTTAGCCTTATCGGAAAATACGTACATTAGTGAGCTTTGAGCTGACTAAAGCGTGTAGAGAGAAGGTAGTATCGGTTTCAGGGAAAGTCAGTCATAAGAATAATAAAAAGACAGTGGTTGTTTAATTCTTTTTGTCATTCTCCATGTCTGCCTTGTTGTTCCGAAAGAAGTGTGAAAAGTGGCTTCGAGATCAGGGTGTAGGAAAGCACCTGAAGCATAGAAAAATAGACAACGGACTAGTTCTGAATATTGGAGAAAGTGATGGAATTTAAAAAAGTAGCTGTGGCTATAGCACTGTCTGCAGGGCTGGCCTCTTTTGGGCTTCAGGCGGCTGATAATCCTGATTCACCAACTGCGAATTCATCTACAGGTGACTTTGATATTACCTTGAGAAATGAAGTGCAGATGCAACTATTTGAGCTGACGGATGTGAATCTTGAAAATACTGATACAGGTGCGACTCCTGGCGATTTGACTGGCTCTACCAAGTCTTGTGTAGATTCAAATGTTGATAACTACGAAGTTACGTTGGTAAGCAGCAATTCATTCAATCTTCAGGCTGGCAGTGGCCCTGCCTCTGGACAGATTCCATATAAGCTGACTTATTCTCAAGTTGGTGCGACTGATCAGGTATGGGGAGTTGGAGGTGAGGCTTCTGGGGTAACTGCTGGCGACTTTGCTAAAGATGGTGATATTAATGATAAAGCTTGCAATGTTGCTCTGGATACCAAAATTACAGTCGATATTCTTGAAGCAGATTACAAAGATCAAGATGTGGGTGTTTACACTGATACTGTGACAGTAGTGGTATCTGCAATCTAACCAAATAAGCCAGCGAAGTTAATTTGGCATCTTCGCTGGCCCTCCAAAAAAATAAAAAACAGCCGTGAGTAACAGCCCTGAGCCAACCCACGGTAAAAGAACCAGAGCAGTAACAAAAAGGATTTCTCCGGGCCATGACTAGGTGGAAATGCATTGACATTTTATGTATTGCATTGCCCATGGTTTTTGTTTTCTCGAAAGCTATGGCCAGTCAGCCGCTTTTTCTTGCCCAGAATAAAGTTCCTGAAGGTTTTGAGACGCTCAGTGAGCCCCAGCAGTCGCTGGTGGATATCTATTACGGTAACCGCTTTTTAACTTCCCAGCTGGCCACCTTCCAACCCGGTAAAATCACCCTTTCCAACGTTAATGAAGTGGTTCGCCTTATTGGTTCGGTGAATGATCCCGCTTTTTTGACGACGGCTTTGTCGGGCGAGTTGAATACCCATGCCGAGGCGATCTGTCCGCCCAATGTCACCAGAGATTGTGGTGTTCTTAATCCTCCCATTGCCGGTGTGATTTTTGATGAATCCCGATTCCGGGTCGATGTGTTTGTGAATCCCCGCTTCTTGTTGACCAGAGCTGCCGATGTCAGAAAATATCTGCCGCCTTCCGATGCAGGCTTTGCCATGATGCAGAACTTTTCGGCAGCGGCCACGGGTACATTGCAAGACACTAATGGCAGTGATTACACTTTGAATGGTCTGACACTGTTGTCTTATTATGAAAACAGTGTCTTGTGGAGTTGGGACTATTCAAAGTCTCAACAGTTCTCGGTCAATCAGCTTTATGGTCAGAGGGAGTATGAAGGCTTTGAATACAATCTTGGCTTGCTCTCAAGTCAGGGCTTTGGCCTGAACTTTACGTCCGATCAGCCTCTTGTGGGTGCTCGCTTTCAAAGTTCGAATAACACCCGAAACGACACCGACTTCAGTGGCGGTATGCCGGTTGAAATCTTTATGCCCCTCAGGGGCAGGGTTGAAATCAGAAAAGATGGGCGACTGATAGCGTCTTATTTCCATGAAGCCGGTCTTCAGGCTCTGGATACCACTAACTTTCCCAGCGGCGCCTACGACATAGAAATCAGGATTCTGGATGAGCAGGGTAACTTGCAGTCTCAGGAAACTCGTTTCTTTTCCAAACAGTATCAAATCCCCCCCGAAGGTGAATGGCTGCTTTTTGCTGAGACAGGGCGTGTGATGACATCGGTTTTTGATGGCGCTCTGCCTCAAGGTACCGAGCAGTGGCTGACCCGGGCCGGTGTGAGTCGAAGAATTTTCGATACTATGGCAGGAACTCTCTCTGCTGCCGCGACTTTAGATACTTCATTGCTCGAGCTGGGTCTGTTTAACCTGGGGTATCGTTATGAGTTATCACCGTCAGTGATGGTAGCCGATAACGGCAGCTATGGTATGACCCTGACAGGCAGAACCTGGCTGGGTAGCGTCTCTTTGAATGGCAGTTATCGCCGACTCTGGAGAGATGACAGTGAAGAAGAAAACACAGATCGCCCGGCACTGATCGGTGATGCCTTTGAGCAAGGCAGTTTTTCTGTTTCTGCACCTGTCTGGAGGGGCAGTGCCAATTACCGGTTCAGCAGCAACAGAAATAATACCGATGGCAGAACAGAAACTCACGGAGTGAGTTATACCGCTACCGTTTTCAGAACACTGGATTACGATACCAGCGCGACGTTCAGTTTGAGTGAGTCCGAAGGTAACACCGTTGCACTGCTGAGTTTTGAGTGGCGATTCCGTCAGGACCGATGGGATTTCCGGGTTAACCCCCGGGCAGAGATTCAAAACAATAACGGCGTCAGAGACAAAACAGAAAAAATGAGGCTGTCAGCCTCCTGGGATGATGGTGATCTTTATGATGGTCAACTGACGTCCAGTGTCTCCGCAGAAGCGGGCAGCGGTGAACGCAGACTCGACGGTACTTTGCAGTACGGTAACCGGTTTGGCAGGGCAGCATTATCGGTTAACCATAGCTCAACAGAGGCTGGCCAGATTACTAACTATAACGGCAGTTTCAGTACCAGCTTCCTGACTGATGGCAGTGTTGTGGCCATGGGAGGCGAGCAAAGAGCAGAGAGTGCTCTGGTGGTCAATCTTGATGGACGTGAAGGCGACGTTTTTGATGTAAAAATTGATGGTCAGAGAAGAGGTTATGCTGTGGCGGGCAGACCGTCGGTGATTCCGCTGACACCTTTTGAACAATATACCGTTACCTTGTCGCCTTCAGGGGATACCCTGTATAGTTTTGATGAGCGGGAGCGTCGTTTCACTCTGTATCCCGGAAACGTCGTGACACTCGACTATGAGGCTATACCCCTGCAACTGCTCTTTGGTCGTTTGTTGGTGAACGGTGAACCTCTGGGCAGAGCCCGGATTACCGGTGGACTTTATCCCTCCAGCTCAGATGATATTGGCATGTTCCAGATAGAAGCCCGCTCAGATATTAATGAGTTGAGGATTGAGCTGGAGAATGGTTGGCAATGCTCCGTCCCCGTTGAACCGGACGACGAGCAATACATACTTAGAATGGGAACTCTGGATCTGTCTGAGTCTGATTGTGTTCCCGAGCTGGAAGGCCAGTTGGCCATCGGCAAACGGGACGATTCATGAGCAGGATGCAATTTCAGGAAGAAATAGATAAAACAATAACGGAGTTCTGCTGTGTTCAGGGTCATTGATTACGAGAAGGCCAGTTGTTCAAAGGCCCGGAGTTGTTGACATTGAAGTATTTTATCAAAGTGTTTTTTTCGGCACTGATACTCTTTTCGACAGAGGCATGGGCTTTCTTTGAATTCTCTGGTTATGTCGCCGACCCACTTAACGTGACCTCAGGAAATGCAAACCCCACCTACAATTTCACGGTGTCCTTCAGGGCATATTGTGATTCGGGCTGTGTAGGTCAGGATTATCGTCTGGCTCTTTCAGATTCAGATCCCGGCAGCCAGAGCCCTTCAAGTAATGTTCCTGACAGCTATCAGGCGGATGAATTGTCAGAGTTTTTGATCAGTGCCCAATACAGTCAGAATGGAAATCAGGGAAGTTTAGTACCCGGAGAATGGACGCACTCTGATAGCTCTTCCTCATTTTATCAGACCACTACCAATGGTACGGTAACGGGTTCGTTTACATTAACATTCAATCAGAATCGACTGCTACAGCTTGAGGCTGGTACATACGACTTCAGCTTCTATATAGCCGGTGAAGATATGTACAATACGCGCCATCTGGATAGCATTCTGGTAACCATTCCGATCGTGGTACCTGAGTTTGTACAAATATCTGGCTTGGAAGATGTGGCTCTGGATGCTAATGACTTGTCCGGAAATAATCTTGATGCTGACTTTGGTGTCTGTGTGTTCAGTAATACGGGTGAAGTCTCTATAGACTTTGATAGCAGCAGTAATCCAGGGGATGACTTTATGCTCAGTAAACAGGGTCAGTGTGTGAATGCATCGGATTGTGTTAATTATCGCATGAGGGTCAGAACCCCCAGTGAAAGCTGGGCCACTTATCGCAGGCAGGGGCAACGACCTAACAGGGGCTGGACTGCCAGTGCTCAGCAGGATTGCGGTGGTCAGGACAACATGACGTTGCGGGTCAGGATCAAAGGCAATGATCTTGATAATATTGACTCGGGTGTTTATAGCGATACCATGACAGTTACCATAAGGGCCCAATAAAGACAGACTGGAATGTCTTTCTCTCTTCTGTGCTGCGATTGAATAATCCGTACTCAACCTCGATGTTGCTGCTGAGAATTTTCAATGTTCAGCTCTTTCTGGAATACAGTCGTTTAATCTTTAATATAAAAATACTGACGCTTTGGCTTCATAAGATTTTTCCATTACGCATTACAGAATGAATCAACAATAAATATAAACGACAAAGTTATATTATTCGTTAAATCTATTGAGGCCGTGAGCTTCTTTATGTCTGCTACACTGTTCCAATGACGCTTGGAGAGAGTCTTCAGGTTCAGGATCCCGTTTGGCATCTGAAATACAGAAGCAAAGCGGATTACGAACTGGTTGGATAAAGGGGAAAGCAATGGAGTTAAAGAAGTAGTTGTAGCTGTTGCTTTATCTTCAGGATTGGCCTCGTCATGGCTCCAGGCTGCTGTAAACCCAACAGAGCCGACTGCGGACTTGTCTTCTGGCAACTTTGAAATTACTTACAGAAGAAAGGTTCAGATACAGCTCTTTGGTCTGGAGGACATAACATTCGATAAATCCGCTGCTTCTAAAGGAGATCTCGAAGGTTCAACCCCTTCTTGTGTTGACTCGAACATTGAACGCTACGAAGTCAGTCTGGACAGCAGAAATGATTTTAATTTGACTGCAGGCCTGGGCCCGGGATCGGACAAGATCCCTTATTTATTGACCTATTCTCAGAAAAAAGGTGCAAAAGACCAGGTATGGGGAGCTGGCAACCTCGGGCCTGGCGTTACAGCGGGCAATTTTGCAATAGACGGTCCCATTGACAGTAAGACTTGCGACCCTGCTCTGGACTCTAAAATCACTGTGGAAATTAAAGAAGCGGATTACACCGGTAAGCCTGAAGGCGTTTATTCAGACACGGTTACAGTGACCGTCTCATCAATTTAATTCTTGATAGTCAGTGGAGTTGGCACCAGTCTCTTTTCTGGCTGTACGAAAAATATAAAACGGCTGTGAGTAAGAGTCCCGAGCCAGTCCTCGATATAAACAAGCGATGTAGTTTTTTGTTCCGGGTAATTCATAAATCCACGAGTAATACGACAAATGTAAATTATATGGATAAACGATAAAGACTGATTAATAGGTGTATCTATTGAGTTCAGGTATGACTCCATACGTCTGCTACACTGTTGCAATCAAAGTTTGAAAAGAGGCATTGAACTCAGGGTGTCTTAAAGTACCTGGGGCGTAGAAACAAAACGTATTAAAAACAGCTTAGGTAAAGGAGAAACAGATGCAATTAAAGAAGTAGTTAAAAGTGTGGCGCTATCGGCGGGACTGTTCTCTTCCGGGCTTCAGGCAGCTGAGAACCCAACAGGACCGACTGCAGACTCATCTACCGGCAAGTTTGATATCTTTCTTAGAAACGAGGTTCAAATGAGGCTCTTTGCTCTGGTGGACGTAACTTTCAATACCACCTCTGCCACTACCGGTGATCTCACTGGTTTCACTCCTTCCTGTGTTGATTCAAATGTTGAACGATACGAAGTCAGTCTGGCAAGCGACCATAATTTTACATTGGAACCATCAGGAGCAGGTCCTGCAGACGAAATCCCTTATTTGTTGACCTATTCTCAGAAAGGTGGTGCGGCGGATCAGGTCTGGGGAGCGGGTCAGTTGGTGTCGGGTGCTGTGGCAGGTGATTTTAAAAGAGATGGCCCTATTGGAGGTAACACTTGTGATGCTGCTCTGGACTCTAAAATTACTGTAGACATTAAAGAAGCGGACTATAAAGGTAAAAGTGTAGGCGTATATTCAGACACTGTCACAGTCGTAGTCACAGCTATTTAATCCCTAATGGCCGGTAAAGTTGACTCTGGTCTGGTCACTGGCTTTCCAAAAAATATGAAAGCGGCGCTGAGTAACAGCCCTGAGTCGGCCCTCGGTGTAAAGTACCTCTGTCAGGTAATTAAGTATCAGAGCAGTAACGAAAATGATTGTTTCGGGCCATGACAAAATGGAAATGCGTTGACATTTTATGTGTTGCGTTGCTCATGGTTTTTGTTTGCTCGAAAACTATGGCCAATCAGGCGCTTTTTCTTGCCCAGAATAAAGCTCCCAAAGGTTTTGAGACCCTTAGTCAGCCTCAGCGATCGCTGGTGGATATTTATTATGGCAACCGCTATTTAACCTCCCAGCTGGCTACCTTCCAACCCGGTGAAGTTACCCTTTCCAATGTTAATGATGTGGTTCGCCTTATCGGTTCGGTGAACGATCCTGTTTTTTTGGCTTCGGCTTTATCCGGCGAGTTGAATACCCATACTGAGGCTATTTGTCCGCCCGGTGTCACCAAAGATTGTGGTGTTCTTAACCCTCCCGTTGCCGGTGTGATTTTTGATGAATCCCGCTTCAGGGTCGATGTGTTTGTTAATCCCCGCTTCCTGTTAACCCGAGCTGCCGATGTCAGAAAATACCTGCCGCCTTCTGACTCAGGCTTTGCCATGATGCAAAACTTTTCGGCAGCAGTAACCGGTATATCTGAAGATGCCAATGGCAGTGACTATACTTTGTACGGCCTGACGCTGCTCTCTTATCATGAAAATAGTGTGTTGTGGAGCTGGGACTATTCAAAGTCTCAAGACTTCTCGGTCAATCAGCTATACGGTCAGAGGGATTTTGAAGGCTTTGAGTACGATGTTGGCCTGCTTTCAAGTCGGGGGTTTGGCCTCAATTTTACGTCTGATCAGCCCCTTGTCGGAGCCCGGTTTCGGACTTCTGATAACACCAGAGAAGATACCGATTTCAGTGGCGGTATGCCGATCGATATCTTTATGCCGCTCAGGGGCAGGGTTGAAGTCAGACGAGATGGACGACTGATTGCGTCTTATTTTCTTGAAGCGGGTCTTCAGGCTCTGAATACCACTACTTTTCCCACGGGTGCCTACGATATAGACATCCGGATTCTGGATGAGCAGGGTAACCTTCAGTCTGAGGAAACCCGTTTCTTTGCCAAGCAGTTTCAACTACCGCCTGAAGGTGAATGGCTGTTTTTTGCTGAGACCGGGCGTGTGATGACATCGGTTTTTGATGGGGTTCTGCCTGATAGTACTCAACAGTGGTTGACCCGGGCCGGTGTGAGTCGGAGAATTTTTGAGACGGTGGCAGGGACTTTGTCTGCTGCCGCTACTTTAGATACTTCATTGCTTGAGCTGGGGCTATTCAAGTTGGGCTATCGTTATGAGTTATCACCCTCGGTGATGCTGGCAGATAATGGCAGCTATGGTATGACTCTCATAGCCAGAACCTGGCTGGGCAACGCCTCTTTGAATGGCAGTTATCGACGACTCTGGAGGGACGATAGTGAAGTGGAAAATTCCGATCGCCCGGCATTGATCGGTGATGCTTTTGAGCAAAGCAGTTTTTCTATTGCAGTACCCCTCTGGAGAGGCGCTGCCAATTACCGATTCAGCAGTAATAGAAATAATAACGATGGCAGAACAGAAACCCACGGAGTGAGTTATACCGCTACCGTTTTCAGAACGCTGGATTACGATACGAATGTTACTTTCAGTTTCAGTGAGTCAGAAGGTAACTCAGTAGCATTGTTGAGTCTGGAGTGGCGATTTCGTCAGGATCGATGGACTTTCCGGGTTAACCCCCGGGCTGAGGTTCAAGACACTAACGGCCTGGAAGACAGAACAGAAAAAATGAGGCTGTCAGCCTCCTGGGATGATGGTGACCTTTATGATGGTCAGCTGATTTCTACTGTCTCTGCAGAAGCGGGAAGTGGCGAACGAAGACTTGATGGTGTCTTGCAATACGGTGACCGTTTTGGCAAAGCAGCATTGACGGTTAACCATCGTTCAACAGAGGCCAATCGGGTTACTAACTATAACGGCAGTTTCAGCACCAGCTTTCTGACCGATGGCAATGTTGTGGCTATGGGTGGAGAGCGAGTGGCGGAGAGTGCTCTGGTGGTCAATCTGAAAGGTCGTGAAGGTGACGTGTTTGATGTAACCATTGATGGTCACAGGAGAGGCTACGCCGTGGCAGACAGACCGTCGGTGATCCCGCTGGCACCTTTTGAACAATATACCGTAACCCTGTCGCCTTCAGGGGATACGCTCTACAGTTTTGATGAGCGGGAGCGACGTGTCACCCTGTATCCCGGCAACGTCGTGACGCTGGACTATGAGGCTATACCCCTGAGACTGCTTTTTGGTCGCTTGTTGATGAAGGGTAAGCCTCTGGACGGAGCTCGGATTATTGGAGGACTTTATCCTGCCAGTTCGGACGATATTGGCATGTTCCAGATAGAAGCCCGCTCAGATACTCATGAGTTGAGGATTGAACTCGAGAATGGTTGGCAATGCACTGTGCCCGTCGTACCGGATGACAAGCAGTACATACTAAGAATGGGAACCCTGGATCTTTCCGAGTATGATTGTGGTCCCGATCTTCAAGGCCAGTTGACCAATGGCGAACGGTAAGGCTCCTGAGTATTAATGATACTCGGTTATACAGCGATACTTCGATGGTTAAAGTTGGGGTCCGGTCAAAATAAAGCAGATGTTGTTTTCTTATGATGTTTCTCAGAGGAGTACTTGCGCTAATTGCACTGACATTAGCTAACACAGCTTCGGGCTTTTTCGTTTTTGGTCAGCCTCAGTATACTGCGCCGCTTGTTACCTGGGCCGGTGGGGATGTTGACATCGACCTACCTTTGCAGTTGCAGTCGTGCAATGGCACCGGTCTTGGGTCGCGCTTTCCTCGCTGTGGCTGGTTTCGACAATCTGAAGATTACACCATTGAAGCTTCTGGTTTTGATTTCATCTCTTCAGGGAGTGCTCCTGCTATAGAAATGTCCCGGGTGGTCTTTGAGCAGGGGGTAAATTCATTGTTGCTAAAAGATGGTAGCAATATTCCGGATACGAGTTCGACATTCCTGGCTCCGGGGACTTGGAGACAGGTTGGAGGGCAAGTATCGGTCAAGGTGAATGCTATCGAGTTAGAAGGGCGTCAACCCGGAAATTATCAGGCGGTATTAAAGCTCAAAGGCATGGAGAGTGGTGGTTTTATTCCTTATACCGATAACACTGACCTTATCTTTGAGCTGAAAATTCCTGATCGCATCCAGATCAGTGGCCTTAAAGACATGGCGCTTAGTGACAAGAATCTTCAGGGTAATATGGATTTTTGTGTATACACTCAAAGCGGATCTGACTTCACTGTCAGAGCCACTGGGTTGACGGGTGCTTTTCTTTTATCAGGTCGGGTGGGTTATCAGTTAAGAGTTGGGCAAGGGGGCTCCATGGAAACTCTGGTGCCGGGAGTGGATGGGCAGCCCTGGAAAGGTTCTACTCTGCAGTATTGTGGCGGTGGCTCCAATATGAATTTTGAAATTACCGTACCTTCATCAGAAGTATCCGGGCTCGAACCCGGCATCTACAAAGATACGGTAACGGTGACAGTATCAGTTCATTAAATCAGAACGTCTTTCTTTCCTCAGTGCTGCCGTTGAACAAACCGTATTCGACTTCAGTGTTGCTGCTGGGGATTTTCAATGTCCAGCTCTGCCCGGCATAGAGCCGTTTAATATCATCAATGTCAGTGCACTGACGCTTGCCTTTCTGGCCTGAGCAGAATTGCCCATTTCGTAATACCACATTAATGTTGCCACTGTTGGTAAAAGTGATTGAGTCTCTCTCTCGCTTGGCTGTCACTTTGTATTCCGGATTTTCCGGGCGAACAAAGACCAGCGCCTGGTATGCAATCAGCAGTTTAATAGCGTTCTGAGTGGCTTCCAGGTCACCGACGACGGGTTTGAAGGTCACCCTGTAGACCGACTCTACTTTTTTTGGTGTTTCAAGGCTGACCAGTCGAACTGTTTTTCGGCTGTTGGGGGCGACAATGGTTTTCTGTGGCGTGCTGAGTAATTTCAGCTCGGAGGGGTCGGTAATACGAACCCTTTCTTCCTGATCAGTTCCGGGGTTAACGACTTTGTAGACCTCAGTCTGCAGATACAGATTTTCCTTATCCGGATTGGTAACGACTATGTCCTGACGAGGGGATTTGTCCGGCTCGAAATAAACGATCATTTTATCCAGAGACATGGCACCATAGGTATTGAGGGACATAGCCAGAGATACCATAGCCAGAGATGCCATAGCTAATAATTGAGGTAAGCGAGGAAGTTTAAGCCATGACCGCATCTGTTGGGCCCTTGTGTTTCTGTAATCTGGTCCAGTCACTCAAGTGATCTCTTTTTCATCATCACTATGAATATCAGGCAATAGTCTTGGGGTTCCATTTTACGGGCACTATTGCCTGTGGTAAACCATCTTATTCGGCATTGATAATCAAGTTCAGTTCACCTTTGAGGGGCTGCTGAGCGACGTCTTGAGGTAGCTTCACCATAAAACCCGTTCGACTGCTATCGCAGTCTGAGTTGCCTGATAGTGCATTGATCGGGTTGCTGTTCTGACCGCTGTTAAGGGCCTGGGCTTCCTGATTAGAAGGCCACAGGTCGACTTCATAGTTATAGGATCTTTGATCATTTCTCAGAGCATAGGAGCCACCCGCTCCTGAACCTTCTGTGACAACAGAATACTGATTAATCCCTGTGCCCCTGATGCAAATAGGCTCCACTTCATTGAATGTGGCAACGGTTGAAGTCGCATCATTGAGGTTGGGAGCGTTTGAATCAGCGTCATCCGTTTGAGATATGGACGGGGTTGCTATGGAGGCTTGCAAGTTAGGCTTTATGACCAGGCGAATACCGAAAGAACCTGTGGAGGTTTTTCCAATGCTGCCTTGCTGTGCAGAATAAGTCGAAGACGTGATTAGAATAAACAACGAGGCAACTAAGCCTCTGCAGACCATTGCTGAGAGTTTCATATTACACCTACTTCCTGTCTGGTGTTACTTAAGTCGAGTATAGAAATTCTCAGAAACTTGATTGGCAGGACAGTTTAACGGGTGGCAGAGCAAGATATTCGGGCGTGTTGATGTGCTCAGAGGGAGAATAACGTCAGAAACGGCTCTCCCTGGTTGTCACAAACGTTATTCTGTCAAAGCTTTGTCAGACATTTTCAGCTCTTTCATTTTACGGGTCAGGGTGTTTCTTCCCCAGCCTAAGAGCTCGGAAGCATCTCTTTTTCGACCTCCCGTATGTTGCAGAGCTGATTCAATCATGATCTTTTCAAAAGCGGGGATCGCTTTGTCCAGAATGCTGCTGTGACCGGCCGCAAGTTCTCTGTCTGCCCAGAGACGAAGCTGTTGCTCCCAGTTGCCTGGCTGGAGCGTCACTGGGCCACTGTCGGGCTGGCTTAACAGTTCAGGTGGAAGGTCAGAGATCAGTACTTCCCGGCCTGAAGCCATTACCGTCAACCAACGACAAGTGTTCTCCAGCTGTCTGACATTGCCGGGCCATTCCAGACTGGCAATAAATTTCGCCGTTTCCTGGGTCAGTACTTTGGGTTCAACGTTCAGCTCCTTGGCGGCCCTGTCCAGAAAATGTCTGGCCAGAACAGGGATATCTTCTGAACGCTCTCTCAGTCTCGGCAGGTGAATCCGAATAACATTGAGTCGATGGAATAAGTCCTCACGAAATGTGCCTTCCTCAACCAGCTTTTCGAGATTCTGGTGAGTGGCTGCAATAATACGGACATCGACTTTAACCGGGGTATGGCCACCCACTCGATAGAACTCACCATCTGCAAGTACCCGAAGCAATCGGGTTTGTGTTTCTGCGGGCATGTCCCCTATTTCATCAAGAAACAGTGTGCCATTCTGGGACTGTTCAAAGCGTCCCTTGCGCATGGCTCCGGCACCAGTAAACGCCCCTTTTTCATGACCAAAGAGTTCTGATTCAATCAAATCTCTGGGTATGGCTGCCATATTGAGGGCAATAAAAGGATTGCTGGCTCTGGGGCTATGCTTGTGCAGTGCGTGGGCAACCAGTTCTTTACCTGTACCGGATTCACCATTGATGAGTACGGTAATATTCGATTGCGATAACCTGCCAATGGCACGGAAGACTTCCTGCATGGCGGGTGCTTCACCGATAATCTCAGTGCCGTTATCAACCGCCTCGATCACCTGTTCTGTCTTTTTCTGACAACTGTGCTCAATGGCGCGTTTGGCCAACGAAACGGCGTCGTCTATATCAAAGGGTTTGGGAAGGTATTCAAAAGCGCCACCCTGATAGGAAGAGACAGCACTTTCAAGATCAGAATGGGCAGTCATAATGATGACAGGCAGGTCCGGGTAAGTTTCGTGAACTTCCTTGAGAAATTCCAGCCCATTGGTACCAGGCATTCTGACATCACTGATAATAGCTTCAGGCTGAGAGTATTGCAGCTCCCGCAGAGCCTTATCGGCAGAATCAAAGACATCGGCTTCGATCTGTTCTCCGGCCAGTGCTTTTTCCAGCACCCAGCGGATAGAACGATCATCATCAATAATCCAGACTTTAGAATCCGTACTCATTAATTACTCCTGTTGTTTATCCGCTCAAGACTGCCTGAGGTAAGAAGGTTGGGATGTAGGCTCATTCACCGTTAGCGGGAGATAGACGTGAAAGCAGGTCTGCCCCGGTTTACTGTCACATTCAATTAACCCCTGATGCTGGCTGATAATGTACTGAGCCATTGGTAGCCCCAGGCCGGTTCCTTCCGCTCTGCCGCTGATCATGGGATAAAAAATATTTTCCTTAAGGTGTTCGGGAATGCCGGGACCATTGTCAATGATGGACAGATGACAAACAAGCTTCCGGCGTTGATTGCCAATTGTGAACTGTCTGGATATACGGCTTTGAATGGTTATTTGACCATCACTCAGAGGCATATGTTGCTCTATGGCCTGCATGGCGTTTCGCACCAGGTTGAGGATAGCTTGAATCAACCGCTCTCTGTCTGCAGGAAGATCAGGAATACTGGGATCATAATCTTTGGCAACAGACAGCTGGCCGCCGGTCTCTGCATGTATTAACTGGATAACCCTTTCCAGCACTTCATGAATATTCAAACTGTTCATACTGGGAGGCTTGATGGGGCCGAGCATCTGGTCAACGAGATCTCTGAGCCTGTCCGCTTCCTCAATAATGATCTGTGTGAACTCGCTGAGTTCTTTGTCATCCAGTTGTTTGTCCAGCAGCTGGGCTGCGCCCCTTATACCTCCAAGAGGATTTTTGATTTCATGGGCGAGTCCACGGGCAAGAATACGAGAGGTTTCCTGTTTGGCGATCAGGGATTCTTCACGAGTGATGCGCTGCAACCTGTCTCTTGGGTGAATCTCCACTAACAGGCAGGCGTGCTGGTTTTCTATGGGGGTAATGGTGTAATCAACCAGTACCGAGGTTCCATGAATGACGATTTCTGATTCTCTGCGGGTAAACTGCTGGTTCTGTTCCAGGGCACGCTGCAGATCTTTCATCATAGAGCCATGGTCAAGCGACTGCGATGGTGGCAATTGCAGGCCACTTTTTTCGCTGATATCCAGGAGTGCTTCAGCAGCATGGTTCATGAAAGCGACACGAAGCTCTTGATCCAGAGCGATAATGGCCGTGTTTAGATTTTCCAGTACAAATTCATTGATCACCGACTGACACCCGGATAAGTGGTGGTTGTTATTTCGTTGTCTGATAAAACATAACGCAAGAATTGAACCAACTGTTGCCAATCTCTTTCAGTACGTGACCTTTTTGCATCAGGTTGCACTTCTGAAAAAAATTGGGAGAACTGGAATTATAAGTCAGTTTGTTTGAGTGCACCAAGATAGTGCGACAACAGTCTTCAAAGGGCTGGCGCTGGTACCGGTACGGGAGGTCTGAAAACTGTTCTCTGTACGTGCACAGTGCTGTTGGCGGTTTTTAAGGTCTTGCCGTTTCGGTCAAGAATAGCCACTGATAACTGGTGAGTACCCCGATCGACATTTTTTAGTTTGAACTGAGTTTTTCTCTGTGGTTTGCCCTGCTGAACACCATCGATTGACAAGGACAGACTATGACCTGAGGCCAGCCTCGGTTCCAGACTGACTTCAACTGTGAAGTTGCCATTATCTCTGACGGTCGAATCATTGGCAGGCCTGGTAATCGTGAAGACTGGATAAATGTCTTCTTTATGGTCATCCAACACCTTGATGGTCGAATGACCCGTTGTCTGGGTCGGAGGTATGCTGGTAATGGGGGTGAGCTGCACAGGTTCGGCCTTTTTATTGGCACCAGGGCTGTCAGTGAATGTGACATTGCCATTCTTATCGACTGTTCTATAAATCTCAGAGGTCTGTCCAGGCAGGGGTAGGGCCAGCAATAAGATAACTATTATTCTTTTCATGATGGTCTGCGACTGATTCCGGATTTTCCTAGGTTACTTTAGAGCAGGCTTGTTTGCATCCGTTCAGTGAAGAAAGGGTGATGAAAGAAGTTTATTTCGGGTTTGCTGAAAGGCTTGCTAATTTGGGGTGCGAAAAATAGAAAGGTCTAAATAACAACCGGAGTGCTGTCCATGGGGACAGACACTCCGGCTTTTGGGCTGTTGAAGTGTTGATGACAGGTGTCGTTCCTGCCTTGCTTGCTTACACGCTGTAGTAGAGATCGAACTCAGCTGGGTGAGTGGTCTGGCTGACCTGTACGCACTCTTCTTTCTTCAGTTCGATGTAAGCGTCGATCATGTCGTCGGTGAATACACCGCCAGCAGTCAGGAACTCACGGTCGGCATCGAGAGCAGCCAGAGCTTCTTCGAAGCTTTCTGCAACGGTTGGGATCTCAGCCGCTTCTTCTGCAGGCAGGTCATAGAGATCCTTGTCAGCAGCGTCGCCCGGGTGGATCTTGTTTTTGATTCCATCCAGACCAGCCATCAGCAGGGCAGCAAACGCCAGGTATGGGTTAGCCGTTGGGTCAGGGAAGCGAACTTCCACGCGGCGGGCTTTAGGGCTGTTTACGTAAGGAATACGGATGGAAGCAGAGCGATTACGGGCGGAGTAAGCCAGCATAACAGGTGCTTCAAAGCCCGGGATCAGACGCTTGTATGAGTTGGTGGAAGCGTTGGCAAAGGCATTAATCGCTTTTGCGTGTTTAATAACACCGCCAATGTAGTACAGAGCGTTTTCGCTCAGACCGGCATAGCCGTCGCCAGCAAACAGGTTTTCACCGTCTTTGCTCAGGGACATGTGAACGTGCATACCGCTGCCGTTATCGCCTACCAGAGGCTTGGGCATAAAGGTCGCAGTTTTTCCGTATGCGTGGGCAACATTGTGTACGGCATATTTCAGGATCTGAACTTCGTCAGCCTTGGCTACCATGGTGTTGAATTTAACACCGATTTCACACTGGCCCGCGGTACCTACTTCGTGGTGATGTACTTCAACACCCAAACCCTGAGCTTCCATTGCTGTGCACATGGCAGCACGGATGTCGTGCAGGGAGTCGACGGGTGGAACCGGGAAGTAACCGCCTTTAACTTTTGGCCGGTGGCCGGTGTTGCCACCTTCGAAAGACTTGTGTGAAGACCAGGCCGCTTCTTCAGAGTTGATTTCGTAAGAAGCGCCGGAAATGTCGACATTCCACTTAACATCGTCAAATACGAAGAACTCTGGTTCCGGACCAAAGAAAGCAGTGTCAGCAATACCGGTTGACTTCAGGTACTCTTCAGCGCGCTTGGCAACCGAGCGTGGATCACGCTCATAGCCCTGCATGGTAGAAGGCTCGATGATATCGCAACGAATGTTCAGGGTGGTTTCGTCAGTAAAAGGATCGATGACGGAGCTGCTGTCATCAGGCATCAGGATCATGTCGGATTCGTTGATGCCTTTCCAGCCGGCAATGGAGGAACCGTCGAACATTTTACCCAGCTCGAAGAATTCGGCATCGACTTCGCTGACCGGCAGGGAAACGTGCTGCTCTTTACCACGGGTATCAGTAAAACGAAGGTCAACCCATTTTACATCGTGATCCTTGATCAAGTTCAGGGTCTTGGACATTTATTATTCCTCCAAAGGACTTATAGCTCTCGTTGAGCACCGCAGGTCGATCGTGAGGCCTGAGCCTTGTCAATCGGTATGGCGGTTTACCAACATTTACTAGTATCGTGCCGCATTGGCGGCTGTTCCGACACCGTCTCAGCAATTGCTGTGCCAGTATCGAAAACCGGTTGATTTTTCTGCGTTCTATAACGTGGCCATGCCTGAGCATAAGCCGAATGTGGGTAGTCGCACCGAAAAGAACCTCATTAAATTCAATAGATGCACAAAAAAAGTGCGCGTAGTTTCTTTAATGTCTCGGTTTGGTGCGCTTGCCCGTTGCTTATCCATAGAACCATTCCCAGGCGGGGCCCAGTGTAGCGTGAATCTGCAGAGACTACTAATAACCTTGTGGTCTTTACGGGGTGTTTAAGCTGATTGTCTACCGTTAGCCGGGGTTACCGGTGTCTGGGAGTCTTCTGTATAATCGGGTGGATTGGTTTCTTATTTTCCTAACTGGCATCTGGACCGGTTCTCTTCGTGGCTTGTGGCGGTGCTTTTCTGTGCTGACACTTTTCTGATGGCGGGGGCCGGGCATACAATTTTATGAAGTTCATCATCAAGCTGTTTCCTGAAATCACGATTAAAACGCCTCCGGTGAGAAAGCGTTTTATTAAGCAGCTGCGCAAGAATATTCGTAACGTTCTCAAACGGGTCGATGAATACGTCGAGGTGGCTGGCACCTGGGATTTCATCGAGCTGGCAACCAGTCATGATGATCCTCAGCTGGTGGCTCAGGTCTCCGATCTGTTGAGCCACATTCCTGGTATCGCGTACTGGCAAAAGGTGGTTGAGTATCCGCTGACAGATCTGGATGACATTCTGGATAATGCTTTGCACGTCAATCGTGAACTGCTGGCCGGGAAAACCTTCCGGGTCACCTGTCAGCGCACAGGTAAACATGATTTTCAGTCCATCGATGTTGAACGATATGTTGGCGGTGGACTGAATACTCGAACTGAAGCGGCTGGCGTCAAGCTTAAGAATCCGGACGTTGTCGTAAAAGTTGAGATCAAGGGAGATCGTTATTTCCTGGTCACGAACCGTGGTAATGGGTTGGGTGGTTACCCACTGGGTTCTATGGAGCCAGTGTTATCGTTGATCTCGGGTGGTTTTGACTCGACGGTTTCCAGTTTCCTGACCATGAAGCGAGGTATCAGAACCCATTTCTGTTTCTTTAATCTGGGTGGTCATGCTCATGAACTGGCAGTTAAAGAAGTGGCTTACTATCTCTGGAGCCGCTTTGGCTCTTCCCATAGCGTCAACTTTGTTACGGTTCCTTTTGAAGGGGTCGTCGAGGAGATTCTGACCAAAGTAGATAACTCCCAAATGGGGGTTATTCTCAAGCGAATGATGTTGAGAGCCGCAAGCCAGGTTGCAAAAGAGATGTACGTTGAAGCCGTAGTGACTGGAGAAGCTGTCGCTCAGGTTTCCAGCCAGACACTCACCAATCTGGCGGTTATTGATTCTGCTACGGACCATCTTGTGTTGCGTCCGCTTATTGCCATGGACAAGCAGGACATCATTGATATCTCAGTCAGGATCGGTACAGAGGAGTTGGTAAAAAATATTCCTGAGTACTGTGCGGTGATCTCAAAAAATCCAACCACCAGAGCCAGGCCGGAAAAAATTGCAGCGGAAGAGGCCCGTTTTGATTTTTCCATTCTGGATGCAGCGGTTGCCGATCGTCGTAAAGTTTCCGTTTCTGATATCATTGCCGATGACTTGACTCGTGAAGAAGTCGAGGTAGTTGAGACCACGAAACAAAACGACATTGTTATTGATATTCGTCATCCGGATGAAGAAGAGATCAAGCCCTTCGGCCTTGCTGACCGTGAAGTCCTGACGATTCCCTTCTATCAGCTCAGGACAAAATTTGCTGAACTAAACAAAGATAAGCACTACCTGCTGTATTGCGAAAAAGGGGTGATGAGTCAGTTGCACGCCATGCACCTTCGTGACGAAGGGTATGAGAATGTCGGCGTTTACAACCCAGGGAAAGAGTAACCGATAAGATTATGAAAATTGCGATGATTGCCGCTGTTGCCCAAAACCACGCCATTGGCATCAATAATAAAATGCCTTGGTACTTGCCTGGAGATCTTCGTTATTTTAAGGCTGTCACCATGGGCAAGCCCATTATTATGGGACGAAAGACGTTTGATTCACTGCGCAAGCCTCTGCCGGGACGAGCCAATATTGTTATTACCCGTGACAAAAACTGGCGTCATGAAGGGGTTAAAGTGGTGCACAGTCTTGAAGACGCCATTTCTTTGGCGGAAGAAGTAGCCATGATTAATGGTAATGAAGAAATTATGGTGATTGGTGGTGAGCAAATTTACCGTCAAGCCCTGGACAGGGCCGAAAGGCTTTATCTCACCAAAGTCTTCAGATCGTTTGATGGCGACGCTTTTTTTCCAGAAATTGATGACAGTGAGTGGGATATTACCGCCCGGGAAGATCAGGTCTCAGAAGATGAACAGGCTCTGGAGTTCAGCTATCAGGTGCTTGATCGCAAGCCTGTCTGAGGTTTCTCCACACTTGCCTTTTTGGGCCAGCCAAACTGGCCCTTGTCCTCTAGTGAAGAGTAACTCCGTTTTCCTCGCTTTGCCCTGTATGTACTGTCTTCGGCAGCATTGAGCGCAATACAAAATCACAGCAGCGCCTGAGGCAGCTATAGTTTAAATATTGTTGTTTTCTTATTTTTTTATTCGAATCAAAAATTTAAGTTTGATTTCTCATAATCTTATCCAAAAAAACGAACATTTTTTTGTTTAACATCTTTTTCTCAGGGATTGAGAGGCATGCCACCAGGGATTCAGAACCAGAGAGGTTCTTCTCTCTCTGCTACAGAGCGAAAAAAGATCGCCACAGCGTCAGAAGCTTCCAGCCTGGGTCAGATTGATTACGGTCGATGGCGCGGTCGTATGGTCTCTGTTTTCTCGGGCATTGGCGGTTTTATCAAGCGTCTTTTTGGTGGAGGTTCCTCATCAGCAAAGGCTCTCAGGGTTTACGATTCTTTCCGTTATGCTGCTCACGCAGAATTCTCTTCCCCTATCCAGCGCAGCCTTCGTGACTACCATATCGCCTGTGCTATGGCATATCACGATGTGTGTGTGCTAGGTGAAGAGAAGAAAGGTGAGGAAATGAAACTGGTGTTGTCAGGAGGCAGAGAAAAAATCAGTGAACAGGTTCTCAATGAAGTCAGAAAAACCGTTTCCTCTTCCACCGTCGAGCTGACTTATAAATACCTTGCAGAAGATCGAGCACTGCCAGTTGGCTTTTTGAAAAGGGCTCTGTTACCGGATTTAATTCAGAGCACAGCGAAAGACTTCAATGTAGATGCTGTCACAGCCGAAGCCACGGTTGCCAAACTGGCACAAGATGCAGGGCTGCTTGACGATACGGATATCACTTTTGAACGCATCCTTGAAATCAAGAATGCGTTGCGCTGGCGGTTTGCACCGGAGACTCATATACCGGTCAAACAGGTAATGGCCAGAAAAGGAAGAGATCCTGTCAGTGGTTTTGATGCTTCTAATCCTGCTGCAACCCCTCCCGGACTTGATAGACCCAAAGCTACACGTTATCACCTGGATGAAGTCGACAGGACTCATATTCAGAATGTTGTGGATAAAGGTGGTGGTATCAAGCTCAAGAATACGGATACTCGTGACAGGATCAAACGTCATTTTCTCAGGAACAAGAGGTACTTTAGTCTTAACTCCGCTGCCATAGTAGTTAGTACCGTGCTAATAGGTCTGGTGTCGGGAGGGATTGCCGCTGCGGCGGCTCTATTCAGCTATATTGCCTGGTACGGTGCATGGAGTGGTGGTACTGAGCTGATTCGGATGACCAAGGCCATTAGGGCATTACAGAGGGCTGAAGCATCTGCTGATTACAAGCTGGAAATGAATGACCTGGGTGTTCTGTCAGAGATGGATGACAAGAAGTTTCGCGTGTTCCTGAAAAGCCTGAGATACATTTGCAGTCATGAGACCTTAACCCGCATCTTCAATGCCTATTCTGCGCTGGAGAAAGACGCTCAGTTGAGACTGGAGATGGAAAGAGAAAAAGATGAGAGCAATCTTGAAGCCGTGATTCGTCTGGAAGAGGGCAAAGCCCGATACCTGTACCGCAGACGCAACCTGCAAGATGCTTTCAAACTCTATAAACGTTTGTACACAGCCGCAGTCAGTGACGTTGAAAGAATGGATCAAGAGTGGGAGCCGGTTCTGGATCAGCTGTGGAACTGTAAATTCAAAAACATGGATCCTGAGAAAAGAGAACGCTTGTTCAGTGATGCGGCGAATGATCCTCGAGTGATCGGTAAGTCTTACCACTTCAAGACCAAACAGACGGGGTGGTTGCAAAAAGTCTTCCCTAAAATGACTGATGATTTAACCAGTGATGGCTCTATTTCTTCCAAAGAGGCTGTGGAAGAGCTGGAGCGGGTGTTGAAAGAGGAAATGCCCGATCTGGAGCTCACTGAAGAAGAAAGGAGTCGTTTTAACACTCATGCCAACAGGGTGGCAAATGCCCTGATACTGGCTGAGAATGGCGTTAGAAGTTATTTGAACGTCTGGTTGAAGGGAGCCATTAAATCAACCATGCTACACGGCTTTAAAGTGGTCTGGCATGCTTCCGAAAGTGTGCCAAAATTGGAAATTTCACCTTATCTGCCCAGGCCCACGGTGGATGGATTAATTATCTTTGGTTTTTTCTTTCTGGCAGATCTTTTTGTTAACCGTTATAACGAGGCTATTAATAAAGAACGATTTGAACGTATTATCGGAAAGAAGACAGGCAAAAGTGTAGTCTGGGATTGGCAGGGTCAGGAGGCTAGAACCGGGCGGGAAGAAATGGGCACCATGAGAAGGCTGGCTAAAGATCAGCTGGAAGATTTTGTTGATCGTATTCTGAAACTGCATGAATCCCATAAAGATGTTATGAAAGAAGTCAGGCTCCAGGAGCAACTGGCCCAGGTCAACCCCAACTCGCCCATGTTTGACCATATGGATGATCGGGAGGCGGCTGTGTTAATTCTCCGACGCCAATATCATCACCAAATTATTTCTGAAATGATGGTGGGGGCTATTGGTAAATACTATGAAAGTGTCATGACCAAAACCGCGTTCTGGGATCAGCAAATGAGCCACCTTATTCCTCCCCAGACTTCGATTTAACTGTTATAGAACTTCCGTAAACCTTTATCTTGTGCCTCAGAGTTTCTTGAGCAGAATTCTGGATTGTCTCTCCTCATTGTATTGGTTGCGCTTCTCCTCAGGCAGAGACTTTTGGGTGGATTCAGAAAAACCTCGTTCAACAAACCAATGGCTGGTCTGAGTCGTCAATACAAACAGGGTATCCATACCCTGCTGGGCAGCCTGTTCCTCTATAGCACTCAGGAGAAGGTCACCACGATTTTTCTCCCGGTAGTCAGGGTGGATCACCAGACAGGCCAGCTCTGCAGCTTTTTCTCCCGAAAACAAATGGATAGCCGCACAGCCAATAATCATACCGTCCAGAGAAATGACCCGGAACAGCCGAATTTCGCGTTCCAGCTCTTTTCTGGAACGTCTTCTGAGAATGCCTTTTTGTTCCAGAGGCCTGATGAGCTCAAGAATCCCCCCCACATCCTCAATACTGGCAGCACGAATTTCTTCATAACGGTCACGCGAAACCATTGTGCCAGAGCCGTTACGGGTAAAGAGCTCCAGTAGCAGTGAACCGTCCTGTTCATAGCTGATCAGCTGTGCGCGCTCCACTCCACCGTGACAGGCAGTGATGGCTGAGGAAAGCAGTCTCCTGTCCTCACCATCAAGATTCTGGAGTAATTTTTCAGCTTCCTGGGGGGAAAGACGACTGATCTGTTGACCATGCCGGTTCTGGACGCCATCAAATTGTGAGTACAAAAGCAATTTTTCGGCTTCAAGGTGGATGGCCGTATGGGTGGCGACTTCTTCCACCGCCATGTTGAACAGCTCGCCTGTCGGTGAATGACCGAGGCAGGAGAGAAGCACTATGTAGCCACTGTCTAGTTGCTGCTGGATAGCTTCTTTATCTATTTTGCGAATCGCACCGGTGTGGAGAAAATTCTGTCCATCGATCACACCCAGAGGTTTTGCAGTCACGAAATTGCCACTGATAACCCGAATGCTGGCCCCATGCATAGGAGAGTTAACCAGGCCGAGTGAAAGCTTGGATTCAATTCGTGCACGAAGATTACCCACAGCATCCATGACGCATTCAAGACACTGACGATCCGTAACCCGTATTTCATTATGAAATTTGGACTCAAGGTTCCTGGCACTCAGGCGTTCCTCTATCTGAGGTCGCGCGCCGTGGACAAGAACCAGTCGAATGCCCAGACTGCTCAGCAAGGCAATATCGTTGATGATATTGTTCAGATTAGGGCTTGCCAGAGCTTCACCGCACAGAGTAATGACAAATGTTTTGCCATGGTGGGCATGGATGTAAGGTGAACTCTGCCGGAAAAATTTTACGTAGCTCTTATTCAAATTCATGACTGTTTTTATCTTCATCCTGGCGTTAATCAGAGGCAGAATCGTCGTATCAGAGATCTCAGTAGCTCAATGGTTGGATGAATTCTGTCCATGGAAAGGTACTCATCAGGTTGGTGGGCCTGATCAATATCACCCGGCCCCAGCACCACTGTATCCATTCCCATCCGGCTGAAGAAGGGCGCTTCCGTAGTGAAAGCAACGGATTTTGCTGAATAGCCTGTTAAACTTTCGCAGGCTTTGATCAGGGGAGAGTCAACAGCGCCCTCAAATGGATCAATACTGTCGTGAATAGCCGCCAGAGAAAATTTTACATTGTCGGCTCTGGCGATGGGGAGAAGACGCTGTTTCAGAGTCTCTCGCAGCTCCCGGCTGTCCATGCCGGGCAAGAGACGCACGTCGAAATCCAGATCGCAGTGGCCACAGATCCTGTTAGGATTGTCGCCACCATGAATGCAACCAAGATTGATGGTAGGCGTAGGCACAGCAAATCCGGGATTATTGTATTTATGGGCCAGTTCTTCCCGGAACGTCATGATTTCAGTAATCACTTTATGAGCTGTTTCCATAGCATTCCTGCCAAGTGCCGGGTTGCTGGAATGACCGGACTGCCCGAGAATCCGGATGCGTTCCATCATGATACCTTTATGCATGTAAACAGGCTGCATGCCTGTAGGTTCACCCACTACAGCGTAACGGCCCTTGGGTTTGCCAGCAGCTGAGAGGGCTCTGGCACCGTTCATTGAGGATTCTTCGTCCGCTGTTGCCAGAATAATCAAGGGAGCCTTAAGGGGGGCTTTAAGATAGTCTTTCACTGCCTCCATGACGAGACCAAAGAATCCCTTCATGTCGCAGATCCCCAGACCATAAAACCGGTTATCGGATTCGTTGAGTGAGAAAGGATCGAACTGCCAGAGATTTTCATCGTATGGCACGGTATCGGTGTGCCCGGCCAACACCAGCCCACCCGGACCTGAACCCAGGGTGGCAATCAGATTGGCTTTCAGCGGTGTTTCCGGAATGGGCATGATCTCACAGCAAAACCCCATGTTTTCGAGCCAGCCAGCCAGTTCATGAATCACTGGCATATTGCTCATATCCAGCTCAGGCTGTGTGGAACTGACAGAGGGAATCTTTATCAACCGCGACAGGACTGCTTTCAGATCAGGTTGCTGGATTCCAGTCATCATCGGGCCCTTGATTCTAAATGTTGGAAAATTGGACAGAAAAAACAAATATGCCAGATCATCTGACTGTCAGACTCCTGATACTGAAATCAACAGCCTTTTCAGCATGATAACAGCCCTTCTTATGGATAGGTACGTGAGATTAGGCCTCGGGCTCAAATACTGCAAAGGGCTCGCAGAAGAGCCCTCTCGTTAACCAAAAATAAATTTCAAGATATGGAAGAAGACAATAGCAAGGAAGGCCCCGGCGGGCAGCGTGATTAACCAGGACATAAAAATAGTGCCAATCACTCTCAAGTTAAGAGCACCAATTCCTCTGGCAAGACCAACACCTAACACGGCACCCACCAGAGTATGAGTGGTGGAAATGGGTAGTCCAGTGCCTGAAGCCAGCACCACGGTGGTTGCTGCTGCCAGTTCTGCTGCAAAACCTCTGCTGGGGGTTAGCTCAGTGATTGCTGTACCTATGGTCGCCATGACTCTATATCCATAGGTGGCCAGACCCACCACAATACCTCCAGCCCCCAGAAGCAGTGCCCAGCTTGGCATGGCCGCTTTACCGGTGATTTCACCGCCACTAATAACAATACTGGCCACAGCAGCCAGAGGGCCTACCGCATTAGCGACATCGTTGGAGCCGTGGGCAAAAGCCATGGAGCAGGCGGTGAATATCATCATTACGCCGAAGACTCTCTCGACACTGGAAAAGTGGAAAGCTTTGTCGGCTTGTGCATCTTCCTTGATTTTGGAAAGTGCCATTTTTCCGGCCAGCATGACCAGCAGACCAATCAATAGCGAGAGCAGGCTGCTTTCCTGATAATCCAGAGGCAGACCAATATGCTTGAGCCCTTTAGTCAGGGTCACCATGGCCATCATAAAACCAACCAGAAACATATAGATTGGTACATAACGTTTGGCATTTCGGAAAGGGTTGTCTGTATCCAGTATGAGTTTCTGGACGCTCATGAAAATCATGAAGGAAATAAAGCCAGACATGATCGGGGAGACAACCCAGCTGGCAACGATTGAGCTGACTTTTCCCCAGTTCACGGCATCTACCGAGATGCTGACAGCCGCAAAGCCGACGATGGCACCAACAATGGAGTGTGTAGTCGATACCGGCCAGCCGTAATGGGTGGCAACCAGTAGCCAGGTTCCCGCAGCCAGCAGGGCTGCCATCATGCCGTAAACCAGCAGCTGTGGATTCTCCAGTAGTGCTGGCATGTCGGGATCAATGATCCCTTTTCTGATGGTATCAGTAACCGATCCTCCGGCCAGATAGGCGCCCAGAAACTCGAGGCAGATGGCAATGATAATGGCCTGCCTGATGGTCAGAGCCTGGGAACCGACCGAGGTTCCCATGGCATTGGCGACATCGTTAGCCCCCACGCCCCATGCCATGAAGAAACCAAACAGACAGGCCAGAACCAGCAGTATCGTTCCATACTCAGCGATAATGCTCATGGATGTTATTCCAGTCAATAGAGTTAACGGGCAAGCAGCAATTGAAGATAACTGCCAACTCTTGATGCTCGATCTGCCAGGTCACCGACCCAGTCAATAATTTTGTAGAGGAAAATGACATCCACAGGTGGGAGGTCTTTTTCCAGTTTGAATAGAATTTTTCTGACTTCAATCTGATGTTTGTCGGTATCGCTTTCTATTTGGTCCAGCTCTTCAATGAGTTCTTCGACCAGACTGACTTCCCTTCCCCTGAAGCCGGTCTCAAGCAGCTCATCAAGTTCATCCATGGCTCTGACTGCCTGAGCAGAAGTGGCGATGGAGCGCTTCAGGTAGTCAAGAAAAGCCTCTCTCATTTCCTGGGGTATCATCATTTGTCTGCCCAGCACAATGCCTGCAATATCCTTGGTCCTGTTCGCTACTTTATCCTGCACTGTCACGATCTCCAGAAGATCATTTCTGGGCACTGGCAGAAACAGGCTTTTGGGCAGGGAGAGGCGAACATTCTTTTTGATGACATCAGCCTCGTGCTCCAGTTCTACGATGGTTTGCTGAATACTTTCAACTTCCTGCCAGTCGCCTTCAAATGCTGCTTTGAAAAACGGTTCCAGCTGTATGGCGCATTCGTGCGCTTTGGCTATATGTTTTTGTATCGGGCCAATAGGAGAGCGGCCAAATACACTTGATAGTAGGTTGCTGGTTGGCATAGTCGCAGACCTTTTGGGTTGAATTTATGATGGGCATATTGCCCGTCGTCTATGGCGAACGACTTACAGAACTCGCTTCCTATCCTGTCCACTGGAACAGGATAGCTGATCAAAAATTATAGGAGCTGACTAAAATTTGTATACTGTAATGCCTATTGCATCTCAAGTATTTCGACCATTCACGCGCTCGTTTCTCATAACAAACTTTTCTGCTTAGAGTTAAAATGAACCTTTTCAAGTCGTCGGTCAGCTAACCCATGAGTACTGAAACAGAGTTAAAGTTGTCGCTGCCACAGGAGCAGATACCTGTCCTTAAGACACTACCTTTCTGGAAAAAGTTCACCAGCTCGGCACCTGAAACGTTTCATTTGGGCAATACCTACTTTGATACGGCTTCTCTGACACTGAATCAGGCACGGGTTGCTTTGCGTATCAGAGAGAAAAATGGTCAATTTTTTCAGACGCTGAAAACCAGAGGCGAGAGTATTAACGGGCTGACTCGCCGGGGAGAGTGGGAGTGGTCAATAGAACGCCCGGAACTGGATATTGCGGGTTTACAAAAGGTTTGGCCAGAAGCATTGGGAGCCTTGACTTCAAAGGACCTGATACCGCTCTTCTCAACCGATTTTGAGCGAACCTGCTGGCGGGTAGAGTGGTCTGAGCCGGCAGCCAGAGTTGAGGTTGCTTTGGATTACGGTCATATTTGCTCAGGTGATGAAAGCAGTGTCATCTGTGAGTTGGAGCTGGAGCTGGTGACAGGTGATGAAAATGCGCTTCAAACGATTGCTGATCAACTGGCAAAAGCCATTGATTTGAAGCCGGCAGACAAGAGCAAAGCAGAGAGAGGGTTTGAATTGCTTCAGCGAAGCTGAGGTCTCTTCGCTCAGATACTTATGAAGCTGGCCAGTACCAGAACGGTTGCCAGCCCTGACAGAGCCTGAAGCAGCGTGGCCAGGGTGAACGACTTAAACCCCGTGGCCGGACTGATTCCGGAAAACTGGGTCACTACCCAGAAATAACTGTCATTGGCATGGGTAACCAGCATGGAGCCGCATCCTGCCGACAAAAAGGCCAACAGTCGACCATTGTCGGAGTCCAGGCCCAAGCCAGGCAGTAAGGGATCAAGCATCGACGCGGCACTGATTAAAGCTACAGTGGAAGAGCCCTGCGCGGTTTTGAACAGTGCTGCTATGAGAAATGGCAAAATCAGCCCAAGACTCTCTGGCAGCCCTTCAGCAATTCTGGCAATGTGTCCAGTCTGAGCCAGTATTCCCGCAAGTGCGCCACCGGCTGTAATGATCAAAATAATCATTGCGCATGAGTGAATACTCTCACTGAAAATCTCAGTGAACCCGTTCTTGCATTGGCGAATCAATGGCAGGCTGGCCAGCAAACCCAGAAACAGCGCATTGGCAGGTTGTGAAAGGAAAGTAGCCCAGCTCTGCTCTTTATTGCCTGCTTGAAAGTTAGCCAGGGACATCAGTAGCAAAGGTAAAAAGATAGGGATAGTAGCTGCCCAGACGTTTTTGTGATGGGGAAGGTCTGATTGAGGGGGAGTACCAACCATTTGGCCCTCATAATCAGAAGCTGGCTCATTCAGCCAGCGGGTGACCCAGTTGCCCCACAATATGGCTACAAAAGTGGATAAGAGAGCTACTCCCAGCGCCCAGGGAATCACCAGACTGGGAGATATTCCCAAAATCAGGGTTGCCGCTGCAGGGCCGGGTGTGGGAGGGACCAGAGAATGGGTTGCAAACAGGCCTCCCCCAAGAGCGACGCTGAGAGAGATCGGGTTACACTTTACTCTCCGGGCAACAGACTGCCTGATACTGTTGAGCAGGATGAATCCAGAGTCACAGTAAACAGGAATCGAAATAATGTATCCGGCAATCCCCATAGCCAACGCAGGGAAACGATTGGCGATAGAAAAAATCAGCTTCTCTGCCAAAAGAAAGGCTCCCCCCGATTGCTCCAGAATATTGCCCAGCAATACACCAAAAATGATCAGGAGAGCGACATCGCCAAATGTCTTCCCCATATCATGAGATACCAGGGGAGTCAGTTCAGAGATCGGTATGCCTGAAAAAAAACCTGCCGCATAGGCGCAAATAAGCAGAACGATGAATGGCGAAAACTTGAAACGACCAATGAGTACCAGAACGACGGCTATCAGTGAAAGTATGAACAAAAAGCTATGCAGTATTAATAGGTCCACAACGAAGTTTCTTTAGATAATGGTATTGATTAAAAGGGAGTATAGAGGGGAGAGGGTCACCCCGTATCCAGCATGCTGTTTATGCAGGGCATCAGTCGGGGGGGATTCTGGCGATATACTTAATTGAACGATTGCTTTAAGCCTGAATTTTACTATAGGCATAAGCGGACGGTTTAGTGGAGAATACTAGCAGCCTGTCGGACTTAAGGCTGTCCTACTGCGGTTGCAATAAATTGGT
>NZ_JAHHPN010000073.1:0-9931 GCF_024606325.1 Endozoicomonas sp. ONNA1 | reverse complement strand
CCTACATACGGCGTCCTCCATACTGGGAAGGAGCTCTGGCCGGAGAGCGAACTTTGAAAGGCATGCGCCTTCTGGCTCTCCTGGGTGACAACATTACTACCGATCACCTGTCACCATCAAATGCCATCCTGGCAACTTCTGCTGCGGGTGAATATCTTTCGAAAATGGGATTGCCTGAAGAGGATTTCAACTCTTATGCCACACATCGTGGTGACCATCTAACCGCACAGCGAGCGACTTTTGCCAACCCTAAACTGCTGAACGAAATGTGCCTCGATGACAGGGGAGCAGTGAAACAGGGTTCTCTGGCCCGTATTGAGCCTGAAGGTAAAGAAACCCGAATGTGGGAAGCGATTGAAACCTACATGAACCGCAAGCAGCCACTGATTATTGTTGCAGGTGCCGATTATGGTCAGGGGTCATCCCGTGATTGGGCTGCGAAAGGTGTACGTCTAGCCGGTGTTGAAGTCATCGTGGCTGAAGGTTTTGAACGTATCCATAGAACCAATCTGGTGGGTATGGGGGTTCTGCCGCTGGAATTCAAGGATGGCACCACCCGAAAGACTCTGGGTCTGGATGGTACTGAAACCTATGATGTAGTCGGCAGGCGTAGGCCACTAGCGAACCTGACGCTGCTGATTCACCGTGCCAATGGAAAAAGGTTGGAAGTGCCCGTCATTTGTCGTCTTGATACGGAAGAAGAAGTGTCTGTATACGCTGCTGGTGGTGTACTGCAACGATTTGCCAAGGACTTTCTGGAGGGCAAATAAGAATGTCGCATGAGCCTCAGATCAAGGTGCCCGCTAGTTATATTAGAGGCGGCACCAGTAAAGGCGTTTTCTTTAGTCTGGAAGATCTGCCTGAGCGCGCACAGGTTGCCGGCGAAGTCCGGGACAACCTGTTGTTGCGTGTGATTGGTAGCCCTGACCCCTACGGGAAGCATACTGACGGTATGGGGGGGGCTACTTCAAGCACCAGTAAAACTGTCATTTTGTCGAAAAGCAGCCAGCCGGATCACGATGTTGATTACCTGTTTGGTCAGGTTTCCATTGATAAGCCCTTTGTAGACTGGAGTGGTAATTGTGGCAACCTGACCGCTGCTGTCGGTGCGTTTGCAATCAGTAAAGGTCTGGTTGATCCCGTTCGTGTACCTGTAAATGGTGTTTCTGTAGTGCGCATCTGGCAGGCCAACATCAAAAAGACCATCGTTGCTTATGTGCCCATCACTAACGGAGAGGTCCAGGAAACTGGAGACTTTGAGCTGGATGGTGTCACTTTCCCGGCGGCAGAAGTTCAGGTGGAGTTTCTTGATCCAGCAGACGACGAAGGGGCTATGTTTCCAACGGGTAACCTGATCGATGATCTGGAAGTTCCTACTCATGTTGTGGAGTGTGCGAGGCTAAAAGTGACGCTGATTAATGCGGGTATTCCAACTGTTTTCCTGAATGCGCAGGAGTTGGGCTATACCGGAACCGAGTTGCAGGAGGCCATAAATGGCGACCAAGAGGCGCTGGCTCGTTTTGAAACTATTCGCGCTCATGCTGCGGTTAAGATGGGGCTCATTGACCATATAGATGAAGCTGCGCAACGTCAGCACACTCCCAAGATAGCCTTTGTGGCTAAGCCCACCCCTTATACCGCATCCAGTGGTAAAGAGATCAAAATGGATGATATTGATCTGTTAGTGAGAGCCTTGTCTATGGGTAAGCTTCACCACGCGATGATGGGTACCGCTGCGGTAGCCATCGGTATTGCTGCTGCTATTCCCGGAACACTGGTGAACCTGGCGGCAGGTGGCGGTGAACATAAAAGGGTTCGTTTCGGACACCCTTCCGGAATTCTGCGTGTTGGAGCCGAACCTGTCTTGGAAAACGGAGAGTGGAGGGCGAAAAAAGCCATTATGAGTCGCAGTGCCCGAGTTCTCATGGAAGGCTGGGTAAAGATCCCCGGAGATTCTTTTTAAATTCGTGAGTCCGTTAAATACTACTTCAGTCGTCGTTTCAGTTGAGCAAGATCCATGATACGAGTAGAAATTTCTTCAACGGAGTAATCAGTACTGTTGATATAGGGAATACGCTCCTTGCGATAAATCCGCTCAATCGTGTGGATTTCAAACTGACATTGCTGACTGGACGAATAACGTGAGTTCGGGCGTCTCTCGTTACGAATACCAGCCAGTCGGCCGGGGTGTATCGTCAGTCCGAATAGTTTGTCCCTGTGTGGTTGCAAGGGTTTGGGAAGCCTGAGTGGTTCATCCAGATCTTCTTCTGTGATGGGATAGTTCGCTGCAAAGATACCAAACTGCAGACCCAGGTAAATGCAGGACGGAGTTTTACCACTTCTGGATGCTCCCAGCAGAATAATATCCGCTTTGTCATAATTTCTTGTTTTTGCTCCGTCATCATTATCAAGAGCAAATTGAACGGCTTCTATACGTCGGTGGTAACTGTGGCTGTGAGTTGTGGAACGTTTCTTGCCTGTTCTATAGAGAGGGTGTTGACCAAACTCATGCTCAAGGCCCGGTAGAAAAGTTTGGAAGAGGTCTATTATATAGGCACCACTCGTGTGGAGTATGCGACTAACGTCTTCATTCAGTACTGTCATGAAGACGACAGGTCTAATTTGTTCTTCTTTGTGAATACTGTGAATCTTCTCAATCAGCTGAATGGTTTTTTCAGTTGAATCTATATAAGGGAAGGTAACGTGTTGAAACTCATGACCTTCAAATTGCGCGAGGAGGCTCTGTCCGAACGACTCTGCAGTGATTCCGGTACCGTCTGAAACAAAAATTGCCGTTCTTTTCACTTTTTTTCCTTCAAGGTATTTCATTTTATAACAAAATCTAACATAGTGTACCTGCCGAAACACGGAAGCGATAGGCTGGACTGAATTTGGTATATCAGACGGTTGTCTTTTGTACAAGAAAGCCAAGCGCCGGCCATAAGCATACAAGCGCACCTGGCTAGCCGAAACAGCCATAAGCAGATAGAAAAGAGCGGGGAATGCTGCTTTGAATAATTTTGTAGTGGGCCTGGAAACTCTGGGCATGGGTGACGTCGAAAAAGTAGGCGGGAAGAACGCCTCTCTGGGCGAGATGATCAGTGGTTTGAGCAAAGTCGGGGTAAAAGTCCCTGGTGGTTTTGCAACAACGGCAGAGGCTTATCGGGACTTTCTCGATGGCAATGGATTGTATCAAAGAATTCATAGCCTTCTGGATGACCTGGATATCAATGATATCAGGGCACTGACCACGGCTGGTGCAAAAATACGTCGCTGGATTATGGATGAGCCTTTCAGGCCGGAACTGGAAGAGTCCATTATCAAAGCTTACCAGTCTCTTTCCGGAGATGATGATCTGCCAGTGGCGGTTCGCTCCTCGGCAACGGCGGAAGACCTTCCAGACGCCTCTTTTGCTGGTCAACAAGAGACTTTCCTGAATATTCGCGGCGCAGAAAACGTATTGGTAGCTGTTCGCGAAGTGTTTGCTTCACTTTTTAATGACCGAGCTATTGCTTACCGTGTTCATCAGGGCTTTGATCACAGGAATGTGGCGCTGTCTGCCGGTATTCAGAGAATGGTACGCAGCGAGACCGGTTCTTCCGGGGTTCTCTTTACTCTGGATACTGAGTCTGGTTTTGATCAGGCTGTATTTATTACGGCTTCTTACGGTTTGGGGGAGACGGTCGTACAGGGTGCCGTCAATCCGGATGAATTTTACGTCTACAAGCCTGCAGTCAGAGCCGGACGCCCTGGTGTTTTGAGACGTACCCTGGGCAGCAAGGCGATTAAGATGGTATACGGGCGGGGCGGTTCTGCAGGGCGTTCGGTAGAAACAGTTGATGTGGATCTGGATGCCAGAGGGCAGTTTTCTATCAGCGATGAGGACGCCACCGAATTGTGCCGTCAGGCCATGGCTATTGAAGCGCATTACGGCTGCCCAATGGATGTCGAGTGGGCTAAAGATGGTGATGATCAGCAACTCTATATTGTGCAGGCTCGCCCTGAAACCGTGCAAAGCCAGAATAGTGGCAGAAAACTGGAAAGTTACATCCTTAGAGAGAAGGGGGAATTGCTGGTTGAAGGTCGCAGTATTGGTCAGAAAATCGGTCAGGGCAAGGTTCGCCTGATTGAAGATATTGATGAGATGGACAAGGTTCAGCAAGGCGATGTGCTGGTTACTGACATGACTGATCCTGATTGGGAGCCGGTGATGAAACGGGCGTCTGCCATCGTGACGAATCGGGGTGGCAGAACCTGTCATGCGGCTATCATTGCTCGTGAGCTGGGCATTCCTGCTGTTGTGGGTTGCGGCGATGCGACTTACAGGCTCAGGGAAGGTGCTTTCGTAACGGTCTCCTGTGCAGAAGGTGATACGGGTTTTATTTATGAGGGCTTGTTGAACTTTGAACATAAGGTCAGAGATCTGGATGTTATGCCGGAACTGCCTTTTAAGCTGATGATGAACGTGGGAAATCCAGACCGTGCTTTCAGCTTCTCTCGACTGCCCAATAAGGGAGTAGGTCTGGCCAGGCTTGAATTCATCATCAACAAGATGATTGGTGTGCACCCCAAAGCCCTGCTGAATTTTGAGCGGCTGCCTGCGGATGTGAAGCGTCAGGTGGGGGAGCGCATTTCAGGCTATAGCAGTCCGGTAGACTTTTATGTTGATAAGCTGGTGGAAGGCGTCTCTACCATTGCCGCAGCCTTTGCTCCGGAAAAAGTCATTGTTCGCTTATCTGACTTCAAGTCCAATGAGTACTTCAATCTGTTGGGTGGCCATCTCTATGAGCCCCATGAAGAAAACCCGATGCTGGGCTTCCGGGGAGCGTCACGTTATATCTCTGAAGATTTTCAGGATTGTTTTGAACTGGAATGCCGGGCCATGAAGCGGGTTCGTGATGAAATGGGGCTGGCCAATGTTGAGCTGATGGTGCCATTTGTTAGAACGCCGAACGAAGCAGCTCAGGTGACTGCCATCATGGAAAAGTTGGGTCTGAAACGAGGTGAAAACGGTCTGCGAGTCATCATGATGTGCGAGCTGCCTTCCAATGCGTTGATGGCAGAGGACTTCCTTCAGTACTTTGATGGTTACTCCATTGGTTCCAATGATATGACTCAGCTAACTCTGGGTCTGGACCGGGATTCTGGCTTGATTGCCCATCTCTTTGATGAACGTAATCCGGCCATCAAGCAGTTATTGTCGATGGCTATTCAGGCTTGTAGAAAGCAAGGTAAGTACATAGGTATTTGCGGTCAGGGCCCCAGTGACCACCCTGATCTCGCCAAGTGGCTGATGGAGGAGGGTATTGAAACAGTATCCCTGAATCCGGATTCTGTGCTGGAAACCTGGTTGTACCTTGCTGATAATGGATCTCAATAGTTTGATGCAAAGATGAAGCTCGCAATGCGGGCTTCATCATCTCTGTTTATACTGACTATTCAATTCCCTTGTCTTCTTTACTCTCCTGATTCCTGTAGACTTTTTGCCATCAGATCCTGTCTGTAAAAATAAGGAAAGAAGAATGACCCAGTTTACTACCCCTGATCTTTGTGATGAATTTCCCGAGCAGGTTTCCGTTGCTGAATCTGGTTTCAGGAACTTTGGTGGCGTTAATGCTTTTCATGGGCAAGTCGTGACCCTGAAATGTTTTGAAGATAATTCCCTGGTGCGTGAGTGGGTAGTTCAGCCAGGAGAGGGCAGGGTGCTGGTAGTTGATGGCGGGGGGTCCATGCGCAGAGCCATGCTGGGCGATATGCTGGCAGAGCGAGCCGTTGAAAACGGTTGGGCAGGGATTATTATTTATGGCTGCATCAGGGATGTCGATATCATTGCCGATTTGTCATTGGGCGTTCAGGCGCTGGGTTGTCATCCCATGAAAACGGATAAAAAGGGTGTGGGTGAAAGTAATCTGGTGGTCTCTTTTCATGGTGTTGATTTTGCACCCGGGGGTTATGTCTACGCCGATAATAATGGAATTCTGTTCTCTCAGGAAAGGTTGATTTGATAAGCTTCTTCGCTTTTAGATCACCATAAGATTTATGAGTAGCGAAGTTTTATCCCTGATAATGAAAGAGCAGAGCAGAGCTTTTTTAATAAAAAAGGCTCTTCAGGTATTAATGTTGTAAATAAGTCTCATGAGTTAGCTGGAATAAGTAAAATTGTTAAGAGATAATTTAATGGGTTCTTGAGAAGTAAATATTCAACAGGGTTCTGTTCAGCAAAGGCCTACCTCTTGGAATAGTTACCTCAATTCAGGGTGCAGACCCTTATACTTTGACAATTTCCGGTAGAGCAGGTCATGCAGTGGCAGTCCCTTTGGGCTTTCGTAAAGATGCTATGCATAAAGCATCAATATTAATAAATCGCTCATATGAGCTGAGTTGCAATAATGATTTTATGCTGACAGTAGGTAGGATTATTACTCCTATTGCTATGATATTTTTGCCTTTTTTTGAAAAGCCAAGTCATGTTTCTGAAGAGAATGTAAAATATTCAGGTGTTGAAAAGGCTGTGCATTTATTAACAAAAACTCTGATAGTTTTAAGAGAAAAATAATGGGTTTTGAAGTTTGGGTTTTATACTTGGTTTCAATTTTTCTGGTCATTATGATACCAGGTCCTTTATCCTTGTTGATGGTTTCCAATTCTTTACGTTATGGAATTATTAGATCATATCCCTCTTTTTTAGGTGGAACTGCTGCATCATCCTTGTATTTAGTTGTGTCCGCAACTGGGTTAGGCGTCATAATTACTGCTTCTGATCATTTATTTATGATGCTGAAGGTTTTAGGTGCAGTTTATTTAGTATATCTGGGATTTATGACTATCAGAGGATCTATTAATAAAATACCTGAAAGCACAACGGATTTTGAGTCTGGCGAATCTCCAAAATTTAATAATTTATTTAAAAAATCATTTTTTTTAGGGGCAAGTAATCCAAAAGATATTATCTTTTTCATGGCCTTCTTGCCTCAATTTATTTCATCAGAAAAACCATTGTTGGATCAAATTGTAATTGTTGTTGTGACTTGGATGCTGGTAGATTTAGTTTGCAAATTACTCTACGGTCTTCTAGCTATAATCATAAAGCCTATTCTAAGAACAGAAAAGAGCAAATCTATATTTGATAGATCTACAGGTGCTTTCTACATAATAGCGGGCATTGCAGCAGTATTGATTGTTTAGCTGCTTTTTTCAGATTCTAAAGCCTTATTTTAATGAGGTGATATCTGATCTTTACAGCAGGATCGGGTCATTGTTGAATGATTCTGGCGTACTCTTCAATATCGATGTTTCCTCCTGAGGCAATGATCACGGTTGTCTTTTCTCTGAACTTTTCTGAGTGCTGTAACAGTGCTCCGAGTCCGATAGCGCCGCTGGGTTCGAGGATAAGTTTCATATTAAATGCAGCAAATCTAATGCCTTCATTTACAAACGCTTCATCAACGGCCAGCCCTGCGACCTCAGAATTCTGTACGATCAAGAAATTGGTTTCACCGGGGCTCAGGGCTTGAAGAGCGTCACAGGAGCTGACGAGATTGCCATTTGCCCTGGCCCGACGACCTTCTTCAATCGACAAGGTCATTCCTTCATATCCGGACGGTTCAATAGCCAGTACCTGAGTTTCAGGGTAGTTGACGGTGTTAAAGACCATACTTGAGCCTGCAACCAGACTGCCTCCACCGGTTGGACATAACAAAAAGTGGCAAGTCTCTCCAAGCTGCTCAAGCTGTTCGGAAGTTTCCATAGCGACAGCGGACTGACCTTGTATCAGGGTGGCATCATCAAAAGGGTGAAGAAGAGAGTAGTTATGCTGTTGGGAGAGTTTAACGGCCTCCGCAGCAGCTGCCTCCTCTCTGGATGGTTGAGATTCATCACAGAGTTTGACTTCGGCGCCGTGGGCAAGGGCACTGTCTATTTTGTTCTTGGGGGCATCGGCGGGCATAACAATGTGAACATCAATGCCCAGAATTTCGCCTGCTGCGGCCAGCCCTCTGGCAAAATTGCCGGAAGAGTAGGCAACAACGCCGCGTGATTTCTCCTGTTCAGTCAGCTGAAGCAGTCTGTGAAGGGCTCCCCTGAATTTGAAAGCGCCGGTTTTTTGCAAAGATTCAGCTTTCACAAATACTTTGCCCTGAACTCTGGCTCCCAGCTCTTCGCTGTGAATCAGAGGTGTCTTTCGAGTGTAGCTCTGCTGGCTTTGGTAGATTTTTTTCAGGGTTTTCAAGCCAGGGGTAGACAGGGGGGTCGGCATAGGGGTTCCATTTTGTACAACTCTGTACAGGATAGACACTATGCAGGAAGTAGGGGTTCCTATCGGTTTGGAAAATTGTGCGGGATCAGAAGCAGCTCTTCATCTCTTGAGAGATGAAGAGCTGCTGTCAGCTGGTAAACATCCTGGGAAATCCAAAAACTCCCCATAATCGGTTGAGTGACTAGCGGTCTTTTTGAATCACGTGCGTGATATGGTCAAAGTAACCTGTACCCACTTCTTTCTGGGGGCATAAGAAGGTGTAACCTCGTTCAAATGCCGCCTGCTCTGGTTGCTGAACCATCTCCGCATAATGTTTCATGCCCTGCCCCTGACCATAGTGGTAGGCCAGATCGAACATGTTGTGCCACATGCTATGAATGCCCGCCAGTGTGATGAACTGAAATTTGTAGCCCATCTCACTCAGTTCATCCTGGAAGCGGGCAATAGTTTTATCGTCCATGTTCTTTTTCCAGTTAAAGGAAGAAGAGCAATTGTAGGCCAGCAATTGATCCGGGTATTCGGAACGGATAGCCTGGGCAAAGGTTCTGGCCTCATCCAGATCCGGTGACGCCGACTCGTACCAGAGAAGATCAGCAAAAGGTGCGTAAGCCAGTCCTCGGGCAATTGCCTGTTCAATTCCCTTGCGGGTGCGATAGAAGCCTTCTTTGGTTCTCTCACCCGTCAGGAAAGGTCGATCATAGTCATCAATGTCGGAGGTGATCAGATCAGCCGTGCTGGCATCGGTTCTTGCCATAAGCAGAGTGGGCACTCCGGCAACATCGGCAGCCAGTCGGGCAGAAATCAGTTTGTCGACAGCTTCCTGAGTAGGGACAAGCACTTTGCCACCCATGTGGCCGCACTTTTTGACGGAAGCCAGCTGGTCCTCAAAGTGAACGCCTGCAGCGCCGGCTTCGATCATGCTTTTCATTAGCTCATAAGTGTTACGGACTCCGCCAAAGCCATCTTCACCGTCGGCAATAATAGGGGCGAACATATCTGTGTAGCCTTCATCGCCGGGTTCGATGCCGTTTTTCCATTGGATCTGGTCTGCTCTCATGAAACTATTGTTCATTCTTTCAATTAACGCCGGTACTGAGTCTACCGGGTAGAGAGATTGGTCGGGATACATAGAGCTGGCTGAATTATTGTCCGCGGCCACCTGCCAGCCGGACAGGTAAACGGCTTCCAGTCCCGCCTTAACCTGTTGCAGTGCCTGACCCCCTGTCAGTGATCCCAGACTGTTAACGTAACCCTTGCGTGACTTATTTTCATAGAGTAAAGTCCAAAGCTTGTTTGCTCCCATTTGCGCAAAGGTATTTTCTACCTTTATAGAACCGCGCAGACGGACCACATCCTCAGCTTTGTAGGTGCGTTTTACGTTGGCCCAACGAGGATTTTCTGACCAGTCCTTTTCGATGCGGGCAATCTCTTCAGCGCGATTATAAGTAGACATTGTATCGCCTCTCCTGAAAGTCAAACGGTTGTTTGTCAAGGCAATTTCAATCTATAACAAAAGATAACAAACTTGATAATTTATTATCGTTATAGTGGATATTCTCATCGAAAATACCACTTTACCCCTTCTTTAAAGGCTGAGTCTTTTACTAAAGGAGTGGATATTCGCTATCCAGCTTCGTATGGCCTGGAGTCCTTTGTTGCATCACGATGCAGGGCACA
>NZ_JAHHPN010000072.1:0-6355 GCF_024606325.1 Endozoicomonas sp. ONNA1 | reverse complement strand
GAGAGATGATTATGGTCAGCCAAACCAATGAGCAGGCACTTGAGGCCGCCATCGAACAGCAGCTTACCGGCACCTGCCTTGAGCACAGGAACAGGGTAGCAGAAGGTGTTGCCACCGTTGCGCTGAACTATGGTTATGCACAAGATGAGTTGCTGAACTCGGTGGATTTGTCCTCCTACGGCCTGCAACGGGTGAAGTTTATGAGCATGGCCAGCAGTATTCGGAACCATCCGGACTTTGCCGCCAAGTACCAGGGGAACGCTGATCGCCACAACCGGGATTTGGCCTTTAACAAGATTTTTGATGAGGTGATGCTGAATAACCGGCGCAACGAGCTGGAGCTTTATAAACTGCTGGCCACGGATGCGGCGTTTAAGGCGGTGATGCAGCAGAGTTTGCGGGAGATGTTGGATGGTGGAGTCTGATATGTGCAAATATACTTCAGAACGTGACGATGGTCGAATATTCTTTTCTGGAATAATCACGACGAATGAATAACAGTAACCCTCCTGCCAAACCAACCATGGACTACGCCCAATTGCTGGAAGCCCTGAACCGGGCAAGCACTTTTGATCTGTTCCGGCTGAATGCCATGATTGACCGCGAACTGGAATCATCAGAGCGAATTGGCCGCATCAAGGCGGCGCTGACCATAGGGCACAAGCTAAGCTACTTTGACCGTAGCAGCAATTCGCTGCGTAACTGTGAGGTGCTGCAGCTCAGGCAAAAGCGGGCACTGGTGCTGGATTTTACCGATGGCAAACGCTGGGCAATACCCTACTACATGCTCAATCTCGAAGGTGCCGACACCCGCGTCAATCATGAAACTCAACGGGGGCTGAGTCGCCATGCTATTGCTGTGGGTGATCTGCTGGGTTTTAAAGATAAGCATAGAGAGGAACGTTTTGGCCATGTCATCCGCCTGAATACTAAATCAGTCACCCTGCAAGTAGCAGAAAGGCGGTGGAGGGTCGCTTATTCTCTACTCTACCGGGTTCTGGATGGGCAGGGTAACCAGGAAGAGGAACTGTTGATTGATGGTGAGAGGCCTGATCAGTACAATGAGGCAGTTCAGGGTTCATTGCTCGAGTGAATAACTTGTTCCCCGAAGCCTGCCTGTAAAGTAATGTCACTACTTTGTCCTTGCTTGCATCCCGCAGTGATTTGACTGATAGTTCAAATCTGTAATATTCAGCCAGTAAGCCCTCTCGCGAGAGAACAGCCAAGAGATACCGCGAATGCTTGAAGTATTAATTTCTGCCACCAATGCCTTTTGTAAGCACATGAAGGTTGATCTGAATCGTTTACCCAGTCCGGATGGTAAGCGCATAGGCACTCAGCCCATTGCTTCTGGCAATAATGTCATTGCCTGGCAGGTGCATGCGGTTAAGGGCTACCGAAATAGAAAACGGTACACGGACGTGATTGCAGTAGAAGCCCGCAGTCGTTATGCCATTCTGTTTTCTAACCCGATGTTTAGCGATTTAGACGAGTTTGCTGAGCGATTTACCAATCGCTGGGTCAGAGAATCTATTCATATGGCCATGGAGAGTGGAGCTACAACAGAAGAGCAAGCTCAGAGCATGTATGACCAGTTTCTGGATATGGAGAAGGAAATCCGGTTTGTCAGAAATACCGACCTCAGCGTCAACGGACATGTTGCGGATGCTGAGCAGTGGCTGAGTCAGTCCTATGAACAATATGGGCTGGAGCAGCTAGACGAGAGTGAAGAGATCGGATTGGGAATGCACCGCATCAACTGCGTCCACAAAAAGGCCAGGCTGTTTCCTGGAGCCAGACAAATGGAGAGGTTTATACCCATGTCGCGGATGGTGGATGACTGGCTGTTCAGGTTTGCCAAAGGTCTGTCTGTGTGGGCGTATCCGGAAACGCCCCACGGGGATTTTCCGAATCCTTTTCCCGCTGCAACAGCTACTGTTATCGAACAGGACGCACCATTGGCTTTGCCAGATAATGTGGTCAGCCTTGATGAGGTACGTAAACGTAAGAAGTCGCAGCAAGCATAACCGCTATGAATGAATACCATTATTATGAAAAGGTCATGAAACAGAAGCGTCGGCAACAATCAGGCCAAATAAGCACTGGTGTTCCGGATCAAAGTTTTTCGCTCGCTTTAAAAAACTCCTGAAACTTACTTAACAAAAAGCCTCTCATCCACTGATGCGCCTGGTTAAACTGCCAATGTTCCGGCCACACCAGTTCAAAGCTCAGGGGCGGAGAGTCTGACAAGATAGGAAGGAGGACATAATCCTCAAACAAATCCAACGCCAGATACTCCACATTGGTCACAATGGTAAATGCGTCGTTGGATTGAATCGCCTTCAAAGCAGCCTCCGTGCTTGGTAGCTTAAGCCAAGGATTCCGTAAAAAGGCATACTGCTCACGCAATTGATTGATATAAGGACTGGCAGCGATGACCGCCTGGGTCACCACAAAGGGAAATTGATCCATCTCGGTCAGATCGAGCGTTTCCCGACTGCTCATCGGGTGTCCCTTGCGCATCAGAACATTAAACGACGCTGAATTAATGACTTCTTTGCAGAGGTTCTCAGTCGTCTCAGGAAAAGCGACAATCACCCCCAGATCCAACTCACCTGACTCCATGGAGTAAATCGTACCCTCGTCCGGAAGCGAGACAGAACAACTGATACCCGGCGCAATCTGCTTAAGCTCAATCAGGGCCTGAATCAGAAAATGATCGAGAACAACCGAACTTGAACCTATCCGGAAATGGTGCTCACTGGTTGCAGGGTCAAAGTTCTGATTCTCAAAAAGCGTCTCAGAGTCTGCCATCAGTTTTGAAACCAGTGGTTGAACCTGACGAGCTTTTTCAGAAAGGAAAATATGATTCCCCTCCCTGACCAGGATGGGATCATTCAACGCTTCTCGCAGCTGTGACAGAGTCCTGCTCATTGTGGACTGTGTCACATGCATCTGATCTGCTGCGCGGGTTACACTGCCGGTATCCAGAATAGCCTGCAAAGCGGGCAGCAAACTCATTTTCAGCCGGTTACTGGCCATGAGTAATCAATCTCTCTGTTAGACATAGAAATGCCCCCAGCGCAAAAAAGACTGCCCAGACTGCTTATTATATGTACTGAAACAAACTGTTTTTACGCTTCATGAAAGCACTTTGTTTTAGCCTCTTCCTGACAAAAAGAGGAGAAGACAAAACCCTTTCACCGACCTGATGAACCCGGAAACATTTTAAAGGGACTAAACCCTAAAAACAAAAAAGCCGGCATCAATGACTCTGGGTTGATGCCGGCAAATACACACAACACATGAATCGGAGTAGACGATTCATAGCGAGTAGAGTAGTCATTCCAGCCTCCCTTAACCAGTGAAAGAATTCACTCAGCCCATTGAACCGACCGATAAGTAATTTACACGTCGACCCCTCACTTAACACATTCGGCATTTCGATATAACCATTGATGCTTTCAACGTGACCCGTTAGTACAACTACATAACAATCTCGTTTCAACATTAAACACACAATTAGTTGGGACATAGTGATCATGCACAAGAAAATTCTGGCCGCAGCAGTAGCCACAGCAGTGGCAGGTCCAGCAATGGCAGTGAACGTTTACGACGACGGCACAAGCAGCCTGAGCATTGGTGGCCGTGTTGGTGTTGTTGCCAAAAATCATGATGGCGATAACACCCTGAACAACGACAGTGCTCGTATTAACTTCAAGTTCGCACACAAGTTTGACAGCGGATGGACCGGCCAGGGTGTCGCAGAGTGGGGCTTCCGCGCTAAAGATGAGTACGACGCCGATGGCAATAAGGAAGAAACCTTCTTCAACCGTCTGGGCTATGTTGGCCTGAGCCATGAAGAAATGGGTGCATTCGCTGCCGGTAAAAACTGGAGCGTAACGTATGACGTTTCCGGTTGGACCGACATGTATGCCATCGGCGGTGGTAGCGCTCTGGGTATCTATGATGGCCGAAACGGCGGTGACTTCGACGGTTCTGCCCGTGCCGATGATGTTATCCAGTACCGCAACAGCTTCGGCGGTCTGAACATCGGCCTTCAGTATCAAATGCAGGATCAGACAGTAACAAATGCCCAGCGTGATTCCGGTTTCGGCATCTCTGCCAGCTATGACCTGGCCATGGGCCTGTCCCTGGGCGCAGCCTACTCTGAAACTAAATACGAAGAAACAGGCACTTTTGCAGATCAGGAGAAATCCAAGTCTGCGACCGCCGGCCTGAAATTTGAAAACGAAAGACTGTACCTGGCTGCCATGTACGGCGAGCTGACAAACAAAACCAATCTGAGTGGCGACCTTGACGCCAAGTCCAAGGGTATCGAACTCTACGGTCGACTGGCTATGAACAATGTTCTGCAAGGCTTCTCCCTGGAAGCAGGTTACAACGAACTGAAAGACAACAGTTCAGCAAGCACTGACCAGTTTGAGGCAACTCTGAAAGAAACCATGATTGGTGCCATTTATGAAACCGGCCCAATGCAGTTCGCCGTTGAATACGCCATTGACGACAGCAAAAATACTGATGGCAAGAAGGAAGGTGACAACACCCTGTCTGTGCAGGCTCGTTACTACTTCTAATCGCCTATCAGGCAAGACATAAGAAAGGCCAGCCCATTAGCTGGCCTTTTTTTACTGGGATCTACTTCAGTTTTTATTTTAAACCTGCCCAATCAGTTACAAAAATACATTCCAACCTCTAAACCTCAGCAAAATAAAAAACACAACAATGATTAATAAACACCAATTCTTAACATAAAAAAACACAGTCATATAAATACACTTTACAAAATCACCTCTATTTTCTTAAGCCAATGGAAATGAAAAAAAGCATCCTTTCAAGATCACCAAATATCAGTTTGGCTTCGCAAAGGAGTCTTACAAATGACTCAAGAAAAACGACAAGAAATGGGCAACACTTTTTTGAACTGGCCAGCGCAGCCTGTATCTATCAGTTCAGGCTAGCAGCACAGGATTCATACACCCTAAGGCCAAAAAAGTAGCTAAAAGCACTACAAATTCTGAAGATAATACCGGTGAAGCGGCAAGCTTCATCAAAAATATAAAATGACCGATTGAATCAGATATTAATCCTGAATTCCTGCGGCTATAAATATTATTTTTATACCTGCCCAATGGTTTTTTACATTCAGCCATCGAATAACTTCATAACTCTATTCATAGCAAAGAGAGAATAAAAACCATATTTTATTTGTCGAAACAAGTTAATGAATATTTTATATCGGAGAAAATTATGAATAAAAAAGTCAATCGAAATTTACTAACAACATTTGTCATTTCTTCGCTTTCTGTTTCCACCATTACTGAAGCTTGTTCAAATGTATTTTGGAATAGCCCACAAGGAGCAGTGGTTACACGCACAATGGATTGGATGGAGTCAACCAAACCATTACTTCTAAAAGTAGCGGCAGGCGAAAAGCGTAATTTTCACGGCGCTGAGACCGGCGATAAAGAATACACGGTCAAAAATAGCTTTCTAGCGATTGGCGGTTACGGAAAATTAGTCGGTGAAGGCGTTAATGAGCATGGCTTACAAGCGAGCGTTCAATACTATCGCGGAATGGCATTAGAAAAAGGCGATGGCAATACGCTAAGTCAAAATGAGCTAGCAGGCTATTTTTTAGCAAACTTTGACAATGTTGAGCAAGTAATCGACAACGTGAAAGATATTGAAGTCGGTTTAACCACTATTCCTGGTATGCAGGAACCACCGCGTTGGCACTACATTGTCTCTGACGTATCCGGCGACCGCGCTGTTATTCAATACGATGAAAATGGCGTAAACATATACCGCGGTGATGACGCACAAGTTGTGACCAACACAAGCCAAAAGGACCTGAATGAAGCCTGGGCTGAGAAATCACAACAGCTTAAAGAGTTTGGTGGTTATGGTAGCCAATTCCAACTAGAGGCAGGCAACACTGATTCTGAACAACGCTATGTGTTTGCTAAGTACTTTGTTTCGCAGTTACAAAACGCCACTTCTCCTAAACATGCAATGATGTCTGTAGAAGGTACAGCATTCAAAGTACCACAACAGGCTGCTTACCGACCTCAGGATGGGATGAATACCTACGCAACCGAATACACGATCACTTACAACCTGGATTCTGGTGATGTTGTGTTTAAGTACATGGGTGACGACTGGAGTCAGCGTGAGTGGAACTTCAAAGATCTACTGGAATCTGACCAAAGAATAGAGGTTCCGCTGTACGGCAGGGGAAGTTCAATGAAAGTATTTTAAGAAATAAAAATGAGCTATGTTTAGCTCGCTTTTTTGATCTTGAAGCAGGATACAATACACTGAAAAACAACAG
>NZ_JAHHPN010000824.1:0-1537 GCF_024606325.1 Endozoicomonas sp. ONNA1 | reverse complement strand
TATGTCGAGGCTGCCAAAGTAATGGGTTTTGGCTCAGGGCGTATTATGTTTCGACACATTCTGCCAAACTGCCTGTCTCCCATTCTGGTCATCTCAACCGTCCAGATTGCCAACGCCATTATCAGTGAAGCCGCCCTGTCTTTCCTGGGGCTGGGGATGCCTGTGTCGGAACCTTCATTGGGGTCGCTGATCTCAAGTGGCTTTGAGTATATTTTCTCTGGTAGCTGGTGGATTACGGTTATTCCAGGTGTCATCCTGGTCACACTGGTTCTGGTGATTAACCTGCTGGGTGATTGGCTGAGGGACGTGCTCAATCCCAAGCTCTATAAAGGTTAAGCGTCACTGACAAAAAGGCCGTTTTAGCGGCCTTTTGCTTTTTTCTCAGGGTGCAAATACCCTTTTACTGCTCAATTGCCAGATCAGGACACCGGTGAAAACGGCAGCCATCAAAGGATTGAACCAACTGGTGGCGTCTGTGACCAACGTCCTTGAAATATCAAAAGCAAAGAGAACACCGAGGGCAATTAAACCGGTTGTCCATGCCAGGGCTTTATCTCTCCACTGGCAGGTTGCAGCAGTAAACCAAAAGGCCAGAACCGAGCCAAGAATAATATAATCGGTATTAACGCTTCTGGGGTTGAACATAACGTGATAGCAAGCAGCAAAACTCAATAAATAGATCAGGCCAGTCCTGGTACCATGACGGACAATGGCATAAAAGCAAACGGCCCAGGTCATGGCTGCCAGAATGATTTTCAAAATGTTCTGCAGGTTTTCCGGGACAGAGTAGTTGAAAAGTTGCATGGGAATGTTGAAGAAACTGGCCCAGTTAGGTGTTGTCACTCCCCGGTCAACGGCTGAGTCGGCCATCTCAAGAAAGTTGTTGTACTGTTCGAGTCCATAATCCAGGCCACCAAACACCAGAGGCAGTGACAGAAATGCCAATAGCATCAACGGTACTCTTAGCCAGAAAGGCCTGAACAGTGTGGTTACCAGCAGGAAGAAGACAATAAAGGTCGGTTTCAGGCTCATGATCAGAGCCAGAATCAGGGCTGCCGAGTTCCAGCGCTTCTCTATAATCTGGCTGATCACCAGCATCATGGCTGCAATGAGGATCACATTCACTTGCCCGTTTCTAAAGCCAGAGAAAGCAATGGGAACGGCAATCAGACTGAATAATCCAAACCTGTTAAAGAGGGTTTCCCCAGAGTATTCCTGAAAGTGTCTCAGCAGTCTCAGGCTGGCCCAGACATAAAGACCTATGATAAACAAACGCCAGAGCAGGTCAGCGAGAAATATGGGCAGTTTGGTGATCGGTACAAAAAGTACGGCAAAGGTGGGGGTATAGATGAAACCTCCTGGTCCCGAGTAGAGCTTTACCCGGTCGATCCACCGATCAGCGCCGAGCAGGTAGCTGTCCAGCACGGTGTGCTGACCCGGTTCCAGGGCGACTTTGACAAAGATCAGAATTACGGCCAGCCCCCAGAGAAACATTCCGAAAAGGGCCGCAGGATGATTTTTCAGGAGGGCTATGTCC
>NZ_JAHHPN010000823.1:0-1687 GCF_024606325.1 Endozoicomonas sp. ONNA1 | reverse complement strand
AGGTTGGCGTGATGACAGAGGAAGCGGCTCTGATGTGTTCCAGTGTGAATTCAAAGTTAGCTTCCTGAGCCGGGGTGGCACTGGTCAATGCCTGCTGGAGAAATTCGTAGTATGAAAGCGCACGCACAGCCAGTTTGTCTTCGTCTGTAAGCATCATCGGTTGATCTTTGTTAACTCCGGCATCGTACCGTGTAACAAACTCCTCCAGCAGTACCATCTGCCTGCTTCGAATGGCGTATTGATAGCCTTTGATATTGTCTTTTTGAATCCATGTTGTAGCAGGGGCGGGGGTATTACCCTCAGCTTCGACCCAGAGTTTATAGAGGTTTTCTACAAAAGCGATATCATCGGGATTTGGCTTCTGACCATGAAAAACAATAATCTCCCCCGGAGCTTCTGCTACTATCAGCTTTGGATAACCTGCAGGCACAGGATAAAGCGCTGTCTCGTCCTCTGCGTATGCAACATGGCCGACGGGTTTGCTGTGTGCCGACCGTTCATTAACAACTTGCTGTTGTAAGTCCCCGGCGACAACGTAGCCGATGGGTTTGCAGTGTGCCAACAGTTCGTCAAGAGCCTGCTGTTGTAAATCCTCTCCAAGAAGATGAACCTGGATATAGGCAGAGGTGGCTGCCGCCAGAAGTGCCTCATCATTGACAAAGAGTGATTGACCCAGTTGCTGCAGTTCAGGGGGCTGATCGCCCGAAGCGATAAGACGCATGAAGGTACGCCCATTCACGGCAACTTTTTCAACTTCAATGGTGGCAAGGGGAACATAGTGATCGTCTGCGCCGAGGCTTCCTGCCAGGGTAGCGACAATGTCCAGCACGTCAGCCAGTTCTCCGGGTCCGGCGATTTTCGTCATCGGTTCTAATGACAGAATGCCACTTGATTGACCACGAACAACCCTGACTACGTCCTTATCAGTCATTCCGCCTCTGACTTCAATGACCAGTTTCTTTTCTGCAAGGTTATGAGTGAACCTGAAGACACCCTCATCGCCCACGTACAGGTCTTTGGTGTATTTCTGAGCAACGCCATTCTTGTCTGTTTCAAACTGATCAACACTGGAAACGGCACCGTCAATACCATAAAGAATTTCTGTAAAGCTCAAGGGAAGGGTAGAGTCCTCATTTTTCAGAGGCCGATAATTGTAGGTGGTTGTAAAGGATTTAGGTATTGGCTGCTCGTCAAGATCTAAAGTTGGCCGAACCATGACCTCACTCTGGGTAAACTCCGCATGTCCATTGTCCAGAATATCAGCAGATTTTATCTGCAGCTTGCGAGCGGCCAGTGCCTGTGTACTTAGGATGGAAGAGCTGATGGCAATGGCCACTGCAAGGCTCAATGCATTAGGACGAGCATTTCTCATTCTATTACCTCAGAGTTGAGCACTTTTATTAACGTGGAAGTTGATTGCCACACCGGGCGAAGAAGCGACTTTTAACTGTTCATGGCTGTTAATCGCCCATGGTTGCTCCGGTAGGCTGCCGAGTGAATTTAGTTCACGGTGGCAAAACCGGTAAGCTATTGAGCGAATTTAATGAACAGTGGCAAAGTTCAGTGCCAATAAAATATAGACCCGGTGGCTCTGCTATTACCGCTGTTCTGCCATTCGTAGAAGGTACCCAGAGTGTAAGAGTAAGGAATACTGTCTGCGTGGGAGAATGACCATTTAGGTACATTG
>NZ_JAHHPN010000822.1:0-1366 GCF_024606325.1 Endozoicomonas sp. ONNA1 | reverse complement strand
GACCCGCCTGAGTGTAATTCTCTCGCAGATGGCTGATATCCATGTTCATACTTCGCTGATGCAGTGAGTTTATTGTATATGAACCGGGAAGGTCGTGAAACCGAAGTCGTCTGGCTGTATCCCATAACGTTTGGGCTGAACTCGTTCAACTGCGGTGCGTCCTGACTATAAGCTTATAAGCGACAGTGTGTATCTAATGCCCTGGTCGCACATGCTTTTCTTTAGGGGAGTTACCTTTATTAAAGGGCATTGCTTTGTTTTTATTTGAACTTTTGGAGTATTTTTTGTTACGTAGGCTTTTCTTGGTTGAAAGTACTGTTTGTATTCGTATTAATACGATTTGTTGAGTTGGTCTCTATCAATGAAAATACCGTCTCTCAAGATATTAATAATAAGTGGGCGCAGATGTTTGAAGGTGAAAGAGATTCATCTCTGAGGGTTATATTCCCCGTCGCTTGCGGCGAACGACCCACAGAGCTCACTTCATGCCCTGCCCCTTCAGGCAGGGTAGTTGATTTGATTTAAGCCATTCCAGACTGAAATTAACATCAATCATACTCAATATTTTTCCCTGCCTTTAAAAATGCCTTTCAGAAGGAAGGGGCTCTCAAGCCTCTGGTCAGAAAGGGCCAATCAACAACATAACCCTTGGTACACAGGCTGGTATTAATGAGTACAACGGCAACGGTGGCACCTTCTGCCAATGGCGGCAGGAAATCCATGATTGAGAGAATCGGGAAAAAGATTCCTGACCCGGTCATTATCTTTATCTGGCTATTTGGCCTGACTCTGGCGGCTTCTTTCTTGCTGGGAGGCCATAGCTTTGAAGTCATGGGCGCGGATGGTGGTCAGATCTTTCATTCTGTCAAAAACATGCTGACCACAGAAAACGTTCGCTGGATGTTCGAAAACGCCATTCTGGCGAACTGGCTGTCCTTTGGTCACGGCGTTCTGGGTATCATCCTGATTGTTATGCTGGGTGTCGGTGTTGCAGAAGACTCTGGTCTGCTATCCACCCTGATCAAGAAAGCCGGTCTGAAAGTGAACGATAAATACTTGCCTGCTTTGCTGGTATTCATCGGTATTATGAGCAGTGTCGCCACCGATGCCGGCTATCTGGTTCTGATTCCACTGGCCGGCCTTTTGTATGCAGGTCTCGGCAAAAATCCTCTGATTGGTATGGCGGCTGCTTTTGCCGGTGTATCTGCAGGATTCAGTGCTAACCTGCTGCCTGCCACGCCGGTGGATGTCGTCGTGGGTGTGAACGCTCAAATTTTTGCTGCATCTCAGGGAGTGCCTTTCACTAATGCCGCTGTCTCTTATACACATCTCCGAGCCCACGAGACATCTCAGGATCTCGTATGCC
>NZ_JAHHPN010000821.1:0-3971 GCF_024606325.1 Endozoicomonas sp. ONNA1 | reverse complement strand
TGTTCTGATTTAACCAGTAGTGTCGATAAAGGTGTCTGCAGTTATCATTTATCGGCCTTTAAGGAAATCATCAGGGAAAAGAACAGACAGTTATATCCAACAACACATTCCGTTAGTGCTTTCCCAACTATTAACCCGAATATCTCGCTAAGCACTTTTCCAGGTCGCTCCCCAGATGGCGCCTTAATCTCAGAGGCGGTCATGATAAGAAAAATATCGGCTACAACAAGGCTGGATCATGAGGCTTTTCGAACCACTTATCCTACTTTGTTTATCTTTGATGCAGAGCGATTCTCGGGAAAGGGGCTGTCTGGAAAGAGGGAGCCTGTCGTTTATGAATTACCATTGACCAGGGTCGTGAGTGACGGTTCCAGAAGAACCAGTAGTTTTCAGTTACCCGATAACTCGGCTTTTGTGGGGAACAGGACGGATATTTTGCCCGAATTTGTTGTTGAGGGAGGCATACAGAATCATTTCGTGATGTCAGCACCCCATAATGATGCTGTCTATTATTTGGCAAATATTGAAATCGATTCCAGAAATCCTTTAACAAAGGGCGCTATATCAACAGCAGCTCCAACAGGGCGCCCCGGTCCAAATCCTACCAAACGGGCTCATGTACCTGTGGGCATTCTCGATCTGAAGGGAGCAGGTATCTTTATGGCAGACAACATCAAGGTGGTACTTGATCCGGCAGATAATCGCGCTGAGACTAAACCGGTAAAACTGGGGTGTACAAATGATGCTGATGGGAGAGGAGCAAAGGAGAGCTTCATCTATCGATTTACGCACTCTGAGTTTGATCTCCTGCAAAGTACCCGAGGACCAAAAAATGTTCAAAACGCTGCATTGAATGTGGATTGTTACCTGAAAACAGGGCATGTGCAGCTAACCATGAAAAACACGAAAACAGTCATATCCGTACCCACTAAATCTGACACTCTGATACCCCGTCCGGCAGACAACAAAAGTGTGTTGTTCTCTATGAGCTTATGGCCGAGAAAGAACGTTCTGAGTTTGGTCGATTCAACCTGTAACACCGTCGTTGATCAGCATGACAACGATTTATCGATCGACTTAATGAATCTATTGCATCCTCATCACTATATGGGGGGTATCGGGGGCAGCAGCAAATACTGTTCTGACATCAAAACAATTCAGGGAGCATTTGGATTAAAAGACAGAGAAGAGGCATGGGGTTTGACAGTTGTTCCTCACACCGATCTACATAGCTGTTCAACTGAATTGGAGAAGAAGTATCAACTAGGATTTGCTTCGCTTAGTGAGTGGTCTGCTTCAGGCTTTGATGTTGCCTGTCATTGCACTACGCCAACATCGATTTTATCGACTTCATCCGGTTCATTCAGAGTTTCTCCATATACAACTCAGGTAGCCTACACTTCACCTGCAAAGATTTCAGGTGAAGGTGCTCCGGCTATTGAAGGTAATGGCACTAAAGGACTGACCGATGGGCAGAAAGCAGGATTAGGTATTTCCCTGTTTATTGCGGACCAGGGCATCGCTCATATCTGGTTCTGTCTTTCAAACCGTATCAGGCAAGTCTGGATAAGGCATACCAGCCAGTTGTTAGCGGCTGCAATAGGTCTGGGAATTCCGACAGTCCAGTTGTTGATACCAAAATGTGACAGTGGGCTGAGAGGAAGAAAGATAGAACACATTCGATTGGCAGAACATGAGTCACCATTGTAGTTTGTCGTTGTTATTTTATATCAGAGAAGTCTTTGCCTTTATTTATTACATATCCGGTCTAGGCTGAATAATGATCTTAAAAAGGATTATTACGGTAAGGATGCTTCTGTTTTAACTTTTAAAAATTAAACAGAGTGCAGTTATGAATGTTTTCAGATCCGGGTTAGCAGTTGCTCTATTGTCAGCAATTTATGGCTTCCCTTGTTATGCTTTCTCCACAGTTGAGCCAACGACCAGTTCCACATATACAAAGGCTTCAAGTTGTTCTGAATTAACTCGCCGTATCGATAGGGATGTGTGCAATCAGCACATATCGGAATTCAAGGCTCTCATCAGGGAAAAAAACAATCAGATATCTCCAACAACATCTTCCTCAGGTCATTCTCTAATATCCGAAACGGTCAAGATAAGAAAAATACCCGCTACAAATACAAGACCAGATCTTGAGGTTTTTAAAACTGACGATCCAACCCTGTTTATCTTTGATTCAGAGCAAGTGCCTGGAAAGGGGCGGCAAGCTATCTATGAATTGCCATTGGCAGAGTCTGTTGATGGCCACGATGCAATCGTCAGTTTTCAGTTGCCGGATAATTCGGCTTTCGTGGGGAACGGAAGAAATGAAGTTCGGCCTGAATTTTTGATTGATGGAAGGATGCAGAATCACTACGTGATGTCGGCACCCCATAATAATTCTGTCTATTATCTGGCGAATATCGAAGTCGATTCCAGAAACCCTCTGGATACTGGCGGTATATCAACGACACTTCCCACAGGATCCCCCCATTCAACCCCGTCCAGTCGGAGTCATATGCCGGCAGGCATTTTGAACCTGATGGGGGCGGGTATCTTTGTTGCAGATAACGTCAAGGTGGTACTTGATCCGGCGAACAATCACGGGATGATTAATTCGGTAAAACTGGGGTGTAACGATGATCCTGAAACAAGAGGGGGAGATGAGCGTTTTATTTATCGATTTATACGCTCTGAATTTAACCTCCTGCAAGGCACCCTGGGAGAAACATATCGTCATAACGCTGCATTGAATGTTGAATGTTTCCAGGAAACAGGACAAGTGCAGTTGACCATGAAAAACACTAAAACCGTCATAAAGGTACCCAACGATGCGCCAACAGCCGATGTTCCGGAAATTGCAGAGAGCAGTGGCGTGTTGTTCTCCTTTAGTTTTCAGCGGAAGAGAGAAAGCGTTCTGCGTTTTGTCGATTCTACCTGTAACCGCATCGTTGATCAGCATGACAATGACCTATCGATTGACTCCGCTCTGCCATCGGATCCTGATCACTATATAGGTGGCTGGCACCATAATCATTGTTCCGATTTTCATGCGATTCAGGGAGCGTTTGGATTAAAAGGCATTGAGCTGGCATGGGGTTTGAAAGCCTTTGATTACGCCGACAGTGATAGCTGTTCGCATGGCGCCAAGAAGAGTTATCGATTAGGGTTTGCTTCACTGTACGTGTGGTCTACCAAAGGCATTAATGTTGCGTGTAATTGCACCATGCCAACATTTGCTTCATCCATTTCACCGACTGAATGGATTACTGCATCCACTGAAACCATTGCACCCACTGAATCCGCCGCAACTGTTTCATCCACAGTCTCTCCCTATACAACTCAGGTAGCCTACACTTCACCCGTGCTGATACCTGATCCAGGTGCTCTGGTTATGAATAGTACTGACACAGCAGGGTTAACCATTTCGGAGAAAGTCGGAGTGGGTCTTGGTGTGCTTGCGGATCAGGTCATTACTCATAGCTGGTTCTATCTTTCAAAGCGTATCAGGCAAGCCTGGATAAGGCATACCAGTCAGGCCTTAGCGGCTACATTGGGTCTGGGTATTCCTATGTTTCAGTTGCTAACAAAATTTGTCTGCGGGGTGAGAGAAAGACAGACAGAGCACATTCTATTGTCAGAGCAAGTGCCACCATTGTAGTTCCTCGTTGTAAATAGCCTGTGCCCTCCGGAGGGTGTTGCAAAACCCTCCACGAGTCGGAAATCTGTACTTTAAATCAGTATTACCGGTTTCTTGGTAACAATGTTTTTGACGCCCTGTCGGGTTTAATGGCTGATGATAGTTTGCTTCACTCTCATGCTTGCTGAAAGGCCTTAATGAATTCCATTAAAAGATTCAGGGGCGTGAGGCTCTTTGTCTATTGGAGAAGGTGTCCCCTTTATTTATGAAATATCGGGTCTAGCAGCCTGTCGGACTTAAGCGTCCGTAGCGAGGATTGCAAGAAATTGAG
>NZ_JAHHPN010000820.1:0-1131 GCF_024606325.1 Endozoicomonas sp. ONNA1 | reverse complement strand
CCTGTTAGGTGACTAACGGGAATCTCGCTCCTTCAGGGGCGAGAGGATGTCAACAGTTTTATTGTCTGGATCAAAAGGCAAGCATTGATGATGAGTCCATTCGCATTTTCAGTAATAACTGCGTTATCGAAAAGTCCCGCGCTGCCGTCATTCTGATAAATAACGACCTGATCAATGAAACAGTGGCTGCACAGGTCAGGCAGTTGGAACAGTCATTTGAAAATGTACGTGTCCTGGATGTGTCAAAGCTGCTAAGTGAGGGCAGAGTAGCTGGTATGAAAATTACCCAGAATAAAAGCATGGAAGGTCAATTTTATGTGGAAGTGGATGCGCGTTTTTGCACACTCGAAGGTCATTATTATAACGATGGCAGGATAAGGCGTTATGTTCAGTTTCATGATGTTCTGGACATTTTTCAATTCGTGGCAATGTACCATTGTGATAAGGTCTGTGAATTAGTCGGCATTGAAACCAGCAGTCGTCGATGCATAAAAATCGACTGGGATATGGAGTTAACAGAGCCCATTGGCACTCTTAAATGCCCAGGTGGTTTTAGTGCTTTTATCATGGACAGTATCAGAGGGACAGAAGACGCCGGGAATAATGAGTTGACACATACTTTGATAATGGAGAACAGTCTGGTGGCGGTGACCAGACCACAGCACCCGATCATGGCTGATTCAGTTTGTCCGCACTATGTTGTATTCAGTAGATATACTAGCGCAGTCAGCAAATCATTCAATCATCCGCGCACTACTCCAAACTATGATGTCAAACAATTTTCCATAACTGGCAATGATGAGATCGCTTCCTTGAAGATGTTATGTCGTTTGAAAGAAAGAGAGCAGATTGCGGGTAATCTTGATCCTGCTAAGCCGCTGAACATCCGCTTTAATACAGGCACCAGCTGGAAGCAGAAAGTTGCTTTTCCATTAACTGGCATCAAGGCGGATCAAAGTCGGGTTCGGGGTGTCAGCTCATGGCAGGACAGTACGCCAATATCAGACTGAAAACAATACTTGTCAATAAGCTTATTTCCTGTTGAAGAGGACTTTCCCTTTATTTGTGAAATATCCGGTCTAGCAGCCTGTCGGACTTAAGCGTCCGTAGCGAGGATTGCAAGAAATTGAG
>NZ_JAHHPN010000819.1:0-3259 GCF_024606325.1 Endozoicomonas sp. ONNA1 | reverse complement strand
CTCAATTTCTTGCAATCCTCGCTACGGACGCTTAAGTCCGACAGGCTGCTAGTCAGGATAGATGAAATGGCATGACCTGTTCGAAACCCATGTTGTTTCTAAATATCAGCAGCTTCAGGAAGAACGCCGCGAGATTATTAATGATTTATTGAGCAGGCTTAAAAATGGATGATGTGATTCTGAATAAATACAGCATTATTCAGCGCTGCCTCGGCCGTATCGAAGAAGAGTACGTCGGACACGAAGATGAACTGACGACGAATTTCACCCGTCAGGACTCCATTATTTTAAATATCCAGCGGGCATCACAGGCCGCAACAGACCTGGCAAACCGGGTAATTCGCTTGAAGCAGCTGGGTATCCCTCAGGGAAGTCGGGACTCGTTTTCCCTATTGTCAGATCATGGTTATGTGTCTGTCAAACTGGCAGATAGCATGATGAAGATGATCGGATTCAGGAATATTGCTTTTCATGAGTACCAGAAACTAAATATTGATATTCTCAAAGCCGTTATTGTGAAGCATGTGCAAGAGATCAAGCTCTTTGCTGAAGAAACGATGAAGAATATTCAGTGACAACTACAGCTTGCAATTTCACCTCTTCGCCCTCTTCCGACGTTGGCGGTGATTTCAGAAAATTTTCTACTCATCTGGAAAGGCTCTTTTGTTGAACGACTGCATAAACTTCAGCTTGTTTAGCCATCTGAGGATCAACGGTTGAGGTGAGTTTAATCACCAAAACGTCCTATACGTATAGTCTTTCCAAATCAGAACGTAGTATTGTTTGAGGCAATCATATTAAACCTCCAAGCCAGCTCGCTTCAACAGCGATTTAATCACATTGTATTATATTTTTAGACTGCCTTATGCTAGGATCTGCACAATACACAACCGTTTATAAACGACTCGGGTCATACAAAAGGGCCGGGGTTAGCATATGACTGAATCTGCCGTACTTTTTCTTCAGGGCCCACTTGGACCGTTTTTCAAGCGGTTGGCACGTACCTTTTCCAGAGCGGGTTACACCACCCACAAAATCAACTTTAATGGCGGTGACCGGCTTTTTTCATGGGCTAATGTTCAGACCCATTACAATGGCAAGCCCGCTGATTGGGCTGATTTTCTTGAACGGTACCTCACTGAACATCGTATTGAAGCCGTCTTTCTCCTTGGCGATTGCCGTTATTATCACAGAACTGCAAAACCCGTCTGTGATGCGTTGGGGGTCCAATTTTGTGTCTTCGAAGAAGGTTACCTAAGACCTGATACCATCACACTGGAGTCGGGAGGTGTTAACGCATTGAGTCAGATGGATCTCAGCCATGAGAGCCTGGAAAAAGCAATGCTATGCTCTGCTAAATCCATCCAGACAATCGGCGGTACCATGAGGCAAAGGACTGGCTACGCTGCTCTTTATTATTGGGCCAGTTTTTTCTCAAAGGGTGAATTTTCTCAGTACAGGCATCACAGGGCGACTCATCCGGTCAAAGAAGGCTTTTACTGGTTGAGAGGTTTTGTCAGAAAGTGGCTTTTTAAAAGTTACGACAGGCAAATGCAATTTCGTCTGGACAATGAGTTTGATCAGAGATTCTATCTGGTCCCGTTGCAAGTCCACGACGACTCCCAAATGATTTTCCACTCACCTTATGAGTCGGTCAAAGCTTTTATTCAGGAAGTCATGGTCTCTTTCTGGAAGCATGCAGATTCAAATAAGGTCCTGTGCTTTAAACACCACCCAATGGATCGGGGCTACACAGAATATGGACAGTTTATTGAAGACTTGGCAACCAATCTGGGCATTCAGGACAGAGTGCTCTACTGCCACGACATCCCATTACCCGATTTATATCGACATACCTGTGGCGTAGTGACCGTTAACAGTTCAGTTGGAATCTCTGCCCTTCTGCATCATCTGCCTACCAAGGTCATGGGGCGAGCCTTATATGATATCGAGGGTATTACCCATCAGGGATCACTGGAGTCATTCTGGAAAAATCCCGAGCCTGTTGACCGTCATCTATTCAAACAACTTCATTCCTGCCTTTTTCAGAAAACCCAAATCAATGGTAGCTTTTTCAAATACTTAACGCTCACCTGTAATAACAGTCTGAGCTTTTACGAAAAACGTCTTAAACCCACTTCAACATTTCGACCATCAGAGCAAGACCCCTGCCTGATTCCTGAACAAGCCGAATCCCTGCGATCCTCATACAGCGGCGCTGCATAGGTCTGCACTGCCCACCCGACCCGTGCAGCCATGTTAATTTAATGGCTCTCCTACTGTTTGTATACACCTCTGCCTGACGTCCTCTTCTACCTAATATCGGTAGGAGGTTCCTGTTAGTCACTTGAAATGCCAAGCAAGTTGAGAACAGTTTTGGAAGAGCTACTCTTTACAACAAACAAGTTACTACAGACAAGTCTGCGTAACCAATGCGCAGAGGATTTTAGCCCTACTCTCTCATCTCAGCCCCCCCGCAATAAGCCATCAAAAATTTTCCATAAAGTTTCAATCTCGCCGGCCGATAGCTAATGCGTGGAAACCACAAGGATGATATTTTTCGGGGGAAGTATGATGAAGAGAGCTATTGCCAGCCTCTGCTTATCAGCTACGCTGCTGATCCAGACACAGAGTGCTCACGCAGAAGATTTTGTTCCAGATAGTATCAACGTTAGCTACGGCCAGTACCTTGATCTTGTTTCGAGTCGTTCAGCAGATTTCACCAATCTGCGTCTGGGCATCACCTGGGACTGGAAGAAGGGCTTTTATCAGTCTGATAACATGGTGCTCAGCAGCTATTTTGAACTGGCTGCCAGTTCATGGAAAAGTAATCTCACAGCCAGCGACAACCCTAGCCCTGATGGCAAAGACAAAGTCACAGCTATCAGTTTTTCACCGGTATTAAGAATGGCATTTCTGCCCAAGGCCAGTGTCCGTCCGTTTATAGATCTTGGGGTGGGAGCTGCCTACCTGTCTGAACAGGACCTGGAGAAAGAGAAGAAATCACCCATCAATATGGGCGGTCACTCGCAATTCGAGATCCGGGTCATGGCAGGTATTGAATTTGGTTCCAAGCAGCAATTTGAACTCAGCTATGGCTGGTTTCATTACTCTAACGCCGGTCTGCACAGCATGAATGAATCCATTGACTTTCATTTGGCGACATTCGGCTATAAGTGGTAATCAGTGAGTCGCCGATATTCTGGTCTAGCAGCCTGTCGGACTTAAGCGTCCGTAGCGAGGATTGCAAGAAATTGAG
>NZ_JAHHPN010000818.1:0-1275 GCF_024606325.1 Endozoicomonas sp. ONNA1 | reverse complement strand
CCCGTAGTCCGGGCGTTGAGATCTGCCTTGGCTTCGATCAGGAGTTTCACGATGTTGGTATGGCCCTTCCGGGCAGCGATAAACAGAGGGGTGGCGCCATCCGAAGTCCGTAGGGCGTTGAGATCTGCCCCGGCGTTGATCAGGACTTTCACGCAGTCGGTATTGCCATTGCGGGCTGCGATGAACAGCGGGGTGGCTCCATTCGACAAGGCGGCGTTGAGATCAGCCCCGCTGTTAATCAGGACTTCTGCAGAGTTGGTATTACCTTTCTGACTTGAGATATAGAGCGGGGTGGCACCATTAAGCGAGGTGGCGTTGACATCCGCCCCGCCTTCGATCAGGGCTTGCACAATGTCGGTATGGTCGCTCTGCGCCGCGATATACAGTGAGGTAACGCCATCCGTAACCCGGGCGTTGAGATCCGCCCCGGCTTCGATCAGGGCTTTCACAATGTCGGTATGGCCGTTCTGGGCTGCGATATACAGTGAGGTAACGCCACCTGAAGTCTGTGCGTTGAGATTCGCACCGGCTTCGATCAGGGCTTTCAAAATGTCGGTAAGGCCGTTCTGGGCTGAGATATACAGTGAGGTGACACCACCCGAAGTCCGCGCGTTGAGATCTGCCTTGGCTTCGATCAGGAGTTTCACGATGTCGGTATGGTCTTTCCGGGCAGCGATGAGCAGTGGGGTGACACCATTCTTAGTGCGGGCGTTGAGATCTGCCTTGGCTTCGATCAGGAGTTTCACGATATCGGTATGGCCCTTCCGGGCAGCGATGAACAGCGGAGTGGCACCATCCAAAGTCCTGGAGGCATCCTTAGTGCGGGCGTTGAGATCTGCCTTGGCTTCGATCAGGAGTTTCACAATGTCGGTATGCCCCTTGCGGGCAGCGATGAATAGGGGGGTGGCGCCATCCTCAATCCGTGCATTGAGATCAGCCCGGGCGTCGATCAGAACTTTCACGCAGTCGGTATTGCCCTTCAAGGCTGCAATGAACAGCGGGGTGATACCATTGGACAAGGCGGCGTTGAGATCAGCCCCGGCGTTAATCAGGGCTTTTACGCAGTCGGTATTAACCTCTCGGGCTGCGATGAACAGTGGGGTGGCACCATCCTTACTCCGGGCGTTGATATCTGCCCCGGCGTTGACCAGGCGTTCGACGATGTCCTTATGCCCTTGAGCGGATGCCAACATCAAGGCAGTGAGACCATCATTTATAACGGTATTGACATTGACTCCCTCTGCCAGTGACTTCTCCACCTGATCCAAATCCCCC
>NZ_JAHHPN010000817.1:0-1954 GCF_024606325.1 Endozoicomonas sp. ONNA1 | reverse complement strand
TGAAGTTTACCGTCTGCTTTTCCAGCAAGCCAAGCACAAGATAGGCAAGAACACTCAGTCGACACTTGTTGCAGTTCAGATAGGTTCTAAACTGCTCAATGAGTAAGTCAGCGGGTTCCATAATCGTGCGGTATTTTTAGCGAAAAATCTCAAGATAGTGGATCTCGTTGGCTTACTCCTGATTTTTGTCGTGTACAGTGTCAAAGACCGTAAGGGCATTGCCCTGAACGGAACATTCATCAAGGCAGTAGACCTTCCATCTTACAAAGTTGAGATTGAAAACGCTGGCTTAAACTACGACCAAGTCATTGAGGAAAACACATAATGGCAATTGTGCAAAAGCCGGACAATCGTACGAAGGTACCGCGTACTGGTCGTGTACCGGTAGAGACGAAAGACCCTGCCAAGTACAAAGAAAAGGAGAATCGTGCAACCCGATTCAATCCGTACGATGACCCAAACGACCCAACAAAAGCTCCCGAATAGGGGGCTTTTTTCATTGAAGGACTTAGTATGCTGACACTAGACGACATCAAAGACATCGTTTCCAAAGTGACATACAAAGACGGCTGGACTATTCAAGTATATGAAGGGCACGGTCGTTCCTATATTCAAGTCTCCGTAGATGCCTCTGTAGGCGTCTGTAGCGTGAGTAAACAAAATACGGCATGGAAGAGCGGAAAACACTATTTAAGCCCATACATGTGCAAACAAGAGATTGTAGGCGTATGTTTCGCTGCTATTAAAGCATCAGAAGAACATGAAATGCGTGAGTGGTTCCGCTATAAAGGAGCCAGCATCTTCAATCCTCACCTCGACCCAGACCAACTAGTTGAGTTGGCTAAGAAGAAATCCGCCTTTGTTACCCGACCCGACAGGACTTCCATGACTCTGGAGGAACCAGATGAATCAACAGAAACGCATCGAGACTCTGGAAGAGGGATTGCAACTAATTGGATTGTTAACCCCCGAGGCTAGAGACAAGATTGTACAAGCCTTTGTTGCGTTAGAGGTTGAAAACGTAAAATTACGATGTGACCTCAACATCCGGTACGTTCGCTTTTTTGTTGAGATAATCAATCAGCATATCCCCGAGACTATAACATAATTCATGGTACATTAATTTCGATGCCTCTTCTGCCCGCTCAGTAAAAATCGCCTTCAGTAGATGTTGTGACTCTTCAAACCAGACCTTCCTGACATAAAATAAAATCAATAAAAATACCTGTTACTTCGTCTCTTTGATCAACCTTATACTCCTCTATTGCAATTTTTTTGTATCTAAACGAATGTATAAGGTTTTCAATGATACTTCGAAAATGTCCAGCCACTTCCTTAACAGTAAACATCTCGCTCACTCTGCCCCCTGCCTCATGTACGACCTCACAAATATCCATAGCAACCCAGTTGGAAACTTTTCGCTCAGGAATAGCTTGGTTAGTTGCCTGATGACTGCAACCAGGCATATCCGAACCAAGCTCTCTTTCCCGTTTTACCAGTACAGAGGATCTATCTTCAACCGATCGTTTTTTTGAAAAACTTTTAACTACTCTCGGCTCTGAGTCAAAATTTCATCATTCTTTTCAACAAAACTGTTTTTATGAAGCCCGTAAGCATCTGTTCCGGTAGTGTTTATATTCATAAATCCCCCTATTGAACACATTTAATCCCCTTAAGCCATACGTGTTTAGACTATTAATTTCCAAAATAATTCCAGAACGATAGTTTAACTTGCTCATTGCTGACGTGTTAATCGAGATGGAATGGTTCAGCAGGGACAGAATACCTGAAAGTGGAGTGGGTCAATCACCTCCAGACCCGCATCAAATCTGATTTTATACCGGAATCTGCATTCAAATGTCTGCTGAAGGAATATCCCTAACTTCGCCCCAAAAACAACGATAATCCTCCGGATTCAGCCCTAATTTCCTGAGGTAATCAATGGTTTTAGCTT
>NZ_JAHHPN010000816.1:0-2133 GCF_024606325.1 Endozoicomonas sp. ONNA1 | reverse complement strand
AATCCGTCCTTGCGCATTGAATCAGTGACTTCAATCACCTTCTCAAAAGATAATTCCGCAAGCTGGTCACCAGAATGATAAGGCGTGCAGTTTATTTCAAACCAACTCTGGGAGTCATAAAAAGGGAGTACGGTGAAGCTATCATCAAAGCCATATCGTGTACCACGTTCGTCAGCGATACGACGATAACACATCCCTTTGTCTTTGAGTCGATATGTAAAAATATCATCAAGCCGGGCTCGGGAATCTTTAACGTCATATTCAAGCTCTTCACCGAATTTAAGGTTTGGTCTGTTTGCCGGTTTCGCTTCATTGTCAGTTCCAAAAGAAGTGTCATCAAACATGGCGTTAACAATACCATCACAGCGCCCGGAAAAAATAACATCCATAACATGTTGATTAAAATACTCTCTCATATTACTTTCGTTGGTGCGCAGACCAACAGTTAACATATTGCTGGATGTTAGCGGTACACAAGCACTATCAATCAGTTGCTGCCTGAATTTGACGGCAAAATTAAAGACAACGCCCAACTCAGAAAAAAAGCCTCTTCCAGCAAGAAGGGTTTGAAAAAATGGATAAATCTCCTTCAGCAATTTCTCGTACGTAATTTCATAGACGCGAAAGTCAACTGAAGCCTTAACCTTTGGAGTAACATCATCCGGTACATTCTCTTTTTTGTTAAGATAATCAATCAGCATGTCACCCAGGCTATAACGTAATCTAAGCTTATTAAATTTCGATGCCTCTGCTGCCTGTTCGGTAAAAATAGCATTCAGGTAAGACTCTATCTCTTCAATCCTCATAAGGCCGATGGTCTTGCCAGCCACATATTTATCGGTACTGCTTTCAAACGTAAAGCACCGGTCATGAACCAGACCTTCCTGACATAAAATAAAATCAATAAAAATCCCGGTTATTGCCTCTCTTTGATCATCTTCAAGATATTCCATTGCGATTTCGTCATATTTCAACGTATGTATAAGATTTTCAATGGTATTTCGAAAACGTTCAGCCGCTTCCTCTGCGGTAAACGTCACGTTCACCTTGCTACTGGCTACATCTGCAACCTCACAAACATCAGTAGCAATCCAATGGGAAACGGTTCGCTCGGGAATAGTCTGATTGGGCATCTGACGACTGCAACCTGACAGAAAACAACCAAGTCGTCGTATCTGCTTTACCAACGCAGAGGATTTATCTTGAACCCTGCGCTTTCTTGAAAAGCTCTTGACTTCGCTCGGCCCTGAATCAAACTCATCACCAACGTTTTCTTTAACAAGGCTGCTTTCATGAAGCCCGTATGCATCTGTTCTGGAAGAGTTTATATTCATTAGTCACTCCATTGACTGTATTTAATTTTTTTAAGCTTCATGTGCTTTGGACTATTAATTTCCAAAAAAATTCAAGAATCCTGGTTTATATTGCCCAGCGCTAACCTACTGCATGAGCCTTCTGAGCGAGATGGGATGGTTCAGCAGAGCCGTAATAGAAGTCTGTTGGACTCAAAAAAGACTGGCAGGACACATGGATCAAGCCAGTTATTTTCTGTTCAGGTTATGCCAATTGTGGGCGGGGCTTCAGATAAAAGAGGATATAGCGAATAGCAACATAAGTGACAATGACTGTAGCCACCACGAGTTCAATAAGCCCCAGCTGATAAAAGAGATCAGCAAAGACACCATTTACTTTGCTTTCCAGCTTAAGCAATGCTGTGGCACCAATCACCATTGGGAAGGTGAAAGCGGCATAGCCAGGTGAAAATGGCAGCCTCAGCAGTTTAATAAAAGCCATATACACCATGACCGTCATGAAAATAGCCAGTGGCGCCAGAATACTGATCATGATCAGGCTGGGATTATCGGTGATGGTCAGATAACCCGCCAGAGACAAACTGGCTGGTGCTCCCATAATGGCAAAAGTAGGCAGCGCCGCATCAGGAATAGTGCTCTTGAAGATCAGGCGGTAGAACATGATGGGCAACTTTATGAAATAGCAGAGCAGGCCAAAGATAAACAGCATCTTGACCAGAGACTCAAAGCCCATACCCTGACTCGTGACCGCAGCCACGATTATACCAACAGGAGGTACAAACCAGCTGGGCACCATATGCTCAATATCAAAGTCCCTAAC
>NZ_JAHHPN010000071.1:0-26552 GCF_024606325.1 Endozoicomonas sp. ONNA1 | reverse complement strand
GCCATACATGGCTGAACGAACGCCATTGACATCAGTGGTTCCGGCTTTCTCAACGGCTTTTGCCCACATGTTGAAGCCAATATAAGTGGCTTCCATTGGATCATTGGCTACGCGCTCTTCATTCTTGGTAAAGGTCTGCCAGGTTTCGATAAACTCATCGTTGATATCACTCTCGGCACTCATGAAGTAGTTCCAGGCTGCCAGGTGGCCTACCAGAGGTGCGGTATCTATTCCTGACAGTTCTTCTTCACCGACAGAGAAGGCAATCACCGGAATGTCTTCAGCAGCTATACCCTGGTTAGCCAGTTCTTTGTAGAAAGGTACGTTGGCGGGAACTGCCATGGTACTGGCAGGGTTTTGATTCTTTCTTGTTTGCTATGCTGATGGTCGCTCTGGTTCCCGGCATTCTGGCTTTCCTGTTTGGTTGGCTGGCATTCCGTTCCCGGGTCACCGGCGTTTATCTATCCATCATTACTCAGGCACTGACGTATGCCCTGATGCTGTTGTTCTTTCAGAACGATTTCGGTTTCGGTGGCAACAATGGCCTGACCGACTTTAAAGATATTCTCGGCTTCAGCCTGAAAAGTGATACAACCCGCGTCGCTCTGTTGATGTGCTCAGCACTAGCCCTGGGGCTGGGCTATATGATTTGCCGATGGCTGGTGGATTCCCGATACGGAAGAGTATTGATAGCTGTCAGGGATGCCGAAAGCAGAACCCGCTTTATGGGTTATCGGGTTGAACACTTCAAGCTGGTGGCTTTTGTAGTTTCTGCTGTGTTGGCCGGCATCGCCGGTGCACTTTATGTGCCACAAGTAGGCATCATTAATCCGGGTGAGTTTTCTCCCATCAACTCCATTGAACTGGTGATTTGGGTGGCCGTTGGTGGCAGGGGAACACTCTACGGGGCAATCATCGGTGCACTGCTCGTTAATTATGCCAAAACATGGTTTACCGGAGCTATGCCCGATGCTTGGTTGTTTGCCCTGGGTGCCCTGTTTGTTGTTACGACACTCTGGCTACCCAAGGGCGTTGTTGGCTTATACGGCCAGGTTCGTGAGAAGTTTTTGAAACCATCTGCCCGGACTCAGGAGCAAGAGGTAGTCGATCATGGTTGATAAACATATACCTGATAACACGCTGCTGTACCTCGACAATGTGACAGTCAGCTTTGATGGCTTCAAAGCCTTGAACAACCTGTCTTTTTTAATCAACCAGTGCGAACTCAGGGCCATTATTGGTCCCAACGGTGCCGGTAAAAGCACCATGATGGACGTCATCACTGGTAAAACTCGACCAGATACCGGAGAGGTGCTTTTTAATCAAGGAAGCACAAGGCTGTCCGGGGGCTCTATCGATCTCACCCGGCAAGACGAAGCCGAAGTAGCCAACCTGGGAATTGGCCGAAAGTTTCAGAAGCCTTCTGTCATCGAAAGTCTGACAGTCTGGGAAAACCTGGAACTGGCTCTTAAAGGTCGTCGTTCACCTTTTGAATCCATCTTTAAAGCTCTTTCTAAAGAGGGCTTCAAAAAGATTGAGAAAACCCTCAGCAGAATCCGCCTTCAGGATCGCCGTGACTTCGCGGGGGTATCTCTCTCTCACGGTCAGAAGCAGTGGCTTGAGATAGGCATGTTATTGCTTCAGGACCCCGAGCTTTTGCTGATCGATGAGCCCGCAGCCGGTATGACCGATGAAGAAACCTTCAGAACCGCTGATCTGCTGCGGGAACTGTCAGAAGAGCGAAGCGTTGTGGTAGTCGAACATGACATGGCCTTTATCAAAGCACTTGACTGTAAAGTGATGGTGCTTCATGAAGGCAGTGTACTGGCAGAAGGGTCGCTGGACCATGTTCAGCAGAATCAAAAAGTCATCGACGTCTATCTGGGAAGATAGCCTCAGGCCAGATAGCAGCCCTGAGCTGGAGAATAATATGCTTGAAGTACAGAACATAGATGTTTTTTACGGTGCCAGTCAGGCACTGAAGTCTGTCTCCCTGAAAGTGGACAAAGGTCAGGTCACCAGTATTATGGGTCGTAACGGTGTGGGTAAAACGACATTGATGAATACTGTCGCCGGGCGTGTTTCAGTAATGTCGGGACAGATACTCTGGAAGGGTCAGTCCATCAATAATCTGACTTCACATCAACGAGCCCGACAGGGAATTGCTTATGTACCCCAGGGTCGACAGATTTTCCCGCTGCTCACGGTTCAGGAAAATCTGGAAACAGGATTTGCCTGTCTGCCGCGTTCGCAGCGTAAAGTGGATCGGGAAATTTATGATCTTTTTCCTGTATTGCTGGATATGAAACATCGTCGTGGAGGTGACCTCTCTGGCGGACAACAACAGCAACTGGCTATTGCCCGGGCACTGGTTACCCAACCTGAGTTGTTAATTCTCGATGAGCCAACCGAAGGCATTCAACCTTCCATCATCAAAGATATTCAATCCGTCGTTGGTATGCTCAGGGACAGGGGAGAAATGGCCATTCTGCTGGTAGAACAATACTTTGAATTTGCTCGGGATCTGGCCGATCGATATGCCGTACTGGAACGTGGTGAACTGGTACTGTCTGGGGCAGGCAGTGAGATGAATGAAGAAGAAGTCAGGCAATTGATGACCGTTTAAAACGGCGCGGATGAATACAGCCAGACATTCTGCCTGTATCCATCTGTTCTGCGATCATAATCAGTTCATCAACTGATCAAAACGCTCCACCAGCGAAAGCAGTTGAGTAGCTTCTATTTTCTCAACCATCAGGGCTTCTTCAGCATAAGGCTTGATGTTTGCACCTTTTGGCAGGTCAGCCCCCTGATCAAGAATGGCATGGACCCGGGGAATAAAAAGCCATTGCAGCCACTGAGTAAATTCCATGGCATCCATGCAGAAAGGTGTTGTACTGGCCAGCGCCTGAGCCGAAGGTGGCATAGCCTGCCAGCACTCCAGTCTTTTTAACTCTGCTTCCAGAGCTATCAATAACTCTCTAACTTCTGTGCTCATTGACTGTCTTTTACCCTGAAAACCCAAAACGTATTTTACTATGAAAATAGCCTGATATCCTCCTCACTCTGAAGAGGTGTCGCAAAGGCCTTCTAAAGACACGAATTTTTGTGCTGATTCGATAAGTCTGTTGAAGTTAAGGCAGATACTAAAACGTTTCTTCCTGCAGAATACTAAATTCACCTGATAAAGCGATAGACATCACAGCATTGGTTGCTTCCATGGGTAAGTGGTAAGAGTTATTAGATACTCTCATTAGTCCTGATATTGGTGTAGTCATCATTTCAGACTCAGATTGTTGATGTAAATGATGATAAAGAATAATGCTTTGTATTGATTCACGATTGACTCTGCCAGATCTTATTGGTATGTGTACATATCTCGCCGGGTCATTTCCAATACCAGACCCTTTTTCTAAAAAATTCTGATGCTGTATAAAGTATTGGTCACGATCATTTCTTATGATAAACATGCGGCAGCCTTGGCACAATTCGCTTGTATGCTGAACTTCAGCCATATATTCAATGACTCCTATTCCCGTTATTTTTAATCTTACTTCCTTTTCATCACTACTCTTAACTAAAAAATCACTAGGTGTTATTTTTTTTATTTCTGGATGGGCCATACAACAGTAAAGTATCGTAGCCAAAATAATTAACGCCGTTTTCAGGGTAAGCATTGATATTTACCTCGAAGAGTATCAATTATAAAGTAGCTGCCCCAAAAAGTTATTGTGTACTTTTATTAGCAAGTGGCTAGCCTTATGAAATCAAATATTTCTGGCAGCTTTTATGGAAATCCTCTACCGCTTATTATCATTAGTGAGCATGTGCATCGGGTTCAGACTCATGGGTTGCGTAAAAATTTGATTTGTTTCAGGTAAGTCGCGCTGGATTCAAGCAATAAGTGCAAGCAAACATCCTGTGTAAACTTCAAACGATATTCCCCAGCCAGCACCTCAGCCTTTTCAACCCTGCTTCCAGAGCTATCAATAACTCTCTGTACTTTATGCACGTCGTTTGTCTTGTAAAATGAAAATCCTTACCGCATTTTACTGTGAAAATTGTATAAAAAAAGCAAAATGCGCCCGACCCTGTTTAACCAAGTGAAGTCAGAAAACTCTTGATCTGTCGCATGAGGCCTGAGGCTGGCCCCAGACTCAGAGCTCTATCTGCCAGCTCACGGGCCTGGCCGTAATGCCCCTGTTTCTTCCTGAGTTGCGCCATCAGGTAATAAACCGATGGATCGGTTGGACTGATTCTCATTGCTCTGGACAGGGCACTTCCAGCACTATTCAGATCGTTGTCTGCCATGGCATTCCATGCCTGATCCAGCAGAGTACCAACAGCATCGGTTCGATCCGCATGAGATGAATCGGCATCTGAGATGGAGGGTGGCATATACGCCACCTGACCAATACTGGCACAACCTGTTAAGAGGACTGCAAAGAGCAGTGGTATTAATCTTTTCACTTTTGTCTCACTATGGGCATTCATTCAAACCATGATTTTATGGAATCAAACAGAGTTTTAGCGGGCTCAATCATGGTTCGACCACACCCCTGATACTCCTCAGGCTCTGAACCCGTGATATAAGGCACTTTTACCGCTCCCTCGCAGCTCTTGCCTGTTCTCACATTGCTTACCGGCTTAATCCAGACATACTCAATCTCTCTACTGTTCAAAGGCTGAACCGACTTAATTGGCACCTGTTGCATAAAACGCGTCCAGACTCTCAGGGCTCCGCTACTGCCAGTCAGGTTAGTTGGGCTGTTATCATCATTCCCCAACCAGGTCACTGTCATCAGATTTCCGGTAAAACCAGCAAACCAGCTGTCTCTCAGGTCATTGGTGGTGCCACTCTTTCCTGCTAACTGAATATCCTGACTGATACTCCAGTATGCACGACGCCCGGTACCTTCTCTCATTACCTGACCCATAGCATGTCGCAAAAGCTCTATTGGAGCAGAGTCGAATGCTCTCTCAATCGAGAGGCTGTAGCGCTTCAATGGATGACCACGGGCATCTACTACCGCATCAATTGCCCGCAATGGCATCCTGAAGCCTCCGCTGGCGATGGTTTGGTACATAGACGCAACATCCATAAGGGAAAGGGACGCTGCTCCCAACATGACAGAGGGATAGGGAGGCAGTTTTTTCTCAATCCCCAGACGCTCAATGGTATTCAGGACATTATTAAGACCCAGAGCCATCCCGGTCTGGATCGCCGCCTGATTGTAAGACTTGGCCAGCGCCTCTTGCAAAGGCACCATACCTCTGGATTTGCCATCATAATTGGCAGGCTCCCAAAGTCCTCCCTGACCGTCGCTTACCCGAATAGGATAATCCTTGACAGGTGTCGTTAAAGTATACCGCGCAGGTTGCTCCAGCGCTGTCAGATAGATCGCTGGCTTAAGCAATGATCCCACAGGACGTCGTGCATCCAGAGCCCGGTTAAAACCGATATAGCCCGGATTCTTGTCGCCGACTACCGCCAGAAGATCGCCTGTCTGGGCAGAGGTCACCACCATGGCTCCCTGCAAATCAGGGTTATTTTTATCTAGCTGATCTACAGTATCAGTCATACTTTTCTGGGCAAACCGCTGGATGACGGGGTCCATATTGGTGAAAATTCTCAGACCTTCCGAGGTAAGATCACCTTCATCATAATCTTCTCTGAGCTGCTTCTTTACCGTGTCAATGTAAGCAGGATAAGCACTGGTATTGAGCTGCTCCCGGGTCACGACGCCCAGAGGCAGTTTTTTGGATCGCTCTGCTTCAGAACGAGGCACAACGCCTTCATCTGCCATCACATCAAGCACCAGGTTTCTACGTGCCTTTGCTCTCTCAGGAAAACGTCTTGGGTCGTAATACGACGGACCTTTCACCAACCCCACCAGCAGAGCGACACGAGCAAGGCTCAACTCTTGGATAGGTTGGGCAAAATAGAAATGACTGGCCAGACCAAAACCATGGATGGCCCTTCGGCCATGCTGCCCCAGATACACTTCATTCAGATAGGTTTCCAGAATTTCTTCTTTGGAATAATGAAAGTCCAGCAGTACCGACATAATCGCTTCATTAAATTTGCGGGTCAGGGTTCGGTCATTGCTCAGATAAAAGTTTTTAACCAGTTGTTGAGTCAGGGTACTCCCGCCCTGTACGACCCCTCCGGCTCTCAGATTGACCAGAAATGCTCTGGCTATCGAGCTCGGTGAAACCCCCCAGTGATCATAAAAGTTCTTGTCTTCTATCGCTAACAAGGCTGTGGTCAAATACCTTGGTGCCTGAGATTCACGGATAAGAATTCGATCCTCAAAGGTTGAAGGATAGATACCTCCTATCAGTTGAGGGTCCAATCTAAGCAATGGAATATTTTCTGCGGCCTTACCTTTCAGACTGATAACTTCATTGCCAGAAAATACGACACTGGCATGGCGGGATGATTCAGCGCCATCCGGAAAATGAAAACCCCGGCTATAAATAGTGAAGTGATTCCCCGTGCGGGCAAAGGTACCAGGTCGTTTGACGCTTCTAACGGCCTGATAGCCCTGACGGCGAAGTTGGGCCTGAAGCTCATTAGGGTTAAGAAGCTGTCCTTCGTAGAGTTCCAGCGGACGAGCATAAACCTGGGCAGGAATCGCCCATTTCTTGCCTTCAAATTTTTGAGTGACAACAGCGTCCAGATAAACGGAGTAAGCAGCAAGTAAAATCAGACCGACTATTCCCAGTTTTACCAGAGTCGGGAACCAACGCCTGCCCCCACCTGCATTTCGGGCTTTTTTCTTGTGTCCCGGCGACCGTTTGCCCCGGGACGGTGTTTTTTTCTTTGTTACCATGGTGCGAGATTATACGCTATAGTTTTCCGCAATGGCCCTATGGTTTGCCGTGTTTTTACATCAGATTATTTTCTAACAGCGCAACCAACAAAAAGCATTACCCCCGCTTATGATGTTTTCCGCAATCCCTGCGTTTAAATCACCTTCAATTGAAAGCTTCTGCCTATACTCGATGACAATTCTGAACTTATTGAGTGACACAGCTATGCATCCGTTCCTAAAAGAAAATTGGCTGGACGCCATCAGCCCACCGGGCAAATCAGCTCTGGAACCTTTACTGGATTTGCCTGTGCAATCGACTGACTTTAATCGGAATTGCCAGAGTGAAAAACCATTTCTTGTGATTATGCAGGGACTGTCGGGTTCAGGAAAAACAACAGCAGGTCGGGAGCTGGTCAAGCACTTCAACTGCACCATGCTCAGAACGGATATCGAGCGCAAAAGATTATTTGGTCTCAAGCCGGACGCATCAAGCCATGAAGCCGGGCTGGATATTTACACACAGGATGCCACCCAAAAAACGTATTTGACTATTCAGAAAACAGCTCGCTTTCTGTTAAGCCAGAGTGTTTCTGTAGTCATTGATGGCGCTTCTCTGAAACTTCAGGAAAGAGCGCTTTGCTGCCAGCCTGCCATTGAACTTCAACTTCCCTTTTTTATTGTCAAATGTATGGCACCCGATGCCGTTCTTAAAAGCCGAATTACTGAACGTCAACTCAGCAACACTGACGCTTCTGAGGCGACTGTAGATCTGATCAGACAACAACATCAGTGGGAGGAATCGCTCTCGGATCAGGAAAAAAAGCACACTATAGTGCTAAATACAGCCGATGAGCGCTGGCTTGAAAAACTGTTAAAAGATCTAACAGCTCAATTGAATTGATCTACTTCTCCCTCTTCGGATGCTCATTGCTAGGCAGCCGTAAAGACTCGTCTATCATTAAACTCATTAAAAGAAATTTCATTCTGACTTTCAGAAATATCAAGCACACCCTCCAAGGACGCTTGGGACGATTTGGAAAACCGGTATGGCAACTGACCTGATCGAATTAAAAAATCTTGGTAAAACTTCAGTGCAGTGGCTTAACGCTGTGGGTATTCGCACACTCGAACAGCTTCATGAGGCAGGCGCCGTAGTAGCCTACTGCAAAGTCAGAGATAGAGGCTTTAAAGTATCCAAAGTACTGCTCTATGCTATTGAAGGCGCTTTAATCGGGGCTCATTGGAATGAACTGGACTGTGAGCACAAACAACGTCTGCTCAGTGAAGTGAAAAACTATCAGGGCTGAAACGCTCAGCCTTTCTTCTCTTCCTGACCACACACCGGACAATCCGGATCAGCAGCCAGCTGAAGGCTCTGCCATTCCATAGTAGCAGCATCGAACATCAACAGCCTGCCATTCAATGTCTTGCCTGCTCCTGTCAATAACTTGATTGCTTCCAATGCCTGCATGGTACCGATTGTTCCCACGACAGGTCCCAGAATACCTGATTCCGAACAGCTGAGCTCTTCAGCCACTTTTTCTGAGTAGAGACAACGATAGCAGGGGGCATTTTCCTGCCAGCGATCAAATACCGTTAACTGACCATTTAGACGGATTGCAGCACCCGTAACCAGAGGCACTCCCGCACGGACACTGCAACGATTCACCATGAAACGGCTGTCAAAGTTGTCAGTAGCGTCCAGAACCAGATCACTGTTCTCCAGCAGACTCAGTAGCTCCTGCTCTTTGAGCTTTCCTGGAATGGGGTCTACCTCAATGCCAGGATTCATGGCACTGATTCTTGCTGCCGCGGCATGGACTTTAAATTGTCCGATATCATCGGTAGAGAAGGCAATCTGTCTTTGCAGATTAGTAGTATCCACCACATCCGGGTCAATAAGGGTCAGCCTTCCGACTCCAGCTGCCGCGAGATACATCGCTGCCGGACAACCCAACCCCCCCATTCCAACCACCACAATGTGGGCGTTAAGCAGGCGCTCCTGCCCCTCAATATCGATCTGAGGCAAAAGTATTTGTCGGCTGTAGCGCAGCAGCTGATCGTCATTCATAGTGAGCATCATATTCACAGGAAAAGGGGGAGTGCAGTATACCGTCAGAAGGTGCAGCAACAAGATCAGCAAAAGAGTACAGAAAAGCCCTGACTGTGCAGGGCTTTTCATGAACTGTCAGTCTTGGCCCCGTATCAGGCCTCAGACTCTACGAATTCTGCGTAGGATTCAGCGTCCATCAGCTCGCTCAGCTGACCTTCATCGGTGATCTTGACCTTGAAGAACCAACCTTCATCGTAAGGTGCACCGTTCACTGTTTCAGGCGCTTCTTCCAGTGCTTCGTTAATGGCAACGACTTCACCAGAGATAGGTGCATAAAGGTCAGAAGCGGCTTTTACGGACTCAACTACACCTGCTTCATCTTCAGCAGCCAGAATGGAACCCACTTCAGGCAGCTCAACAAAAACTACATCACCCAGAGCTTCCTGAGCGTGATCAGTAATACCGATGGTGGCTGTGCCGTCTTCTTCGATTCGGATCCACTCATGGGAACGCACATAACGCAGTTCGGATGGAATGCTGCTCATCGAAAATTCCTCTGGTCACTTAACAATTTCATTCTTTTCAGCTGCTATCAGTCACAATCCCGGCCACTGACCGCAACGCACAATCATCTTGAAGGTAGTCGAAAAAGTTGTACTTTTTATCAAGATTGGCATTTTAACCAGAATCCATGACTTCGCCAATATTTCATTCAAGACGAATGTATTGTGTTGACACCACAATATGCAAAACCAACTGGCCAGATACTTACAAAGAGCCTGCCACTGTGACAGACTGAACAAATCAGGGATAACAACAATCTGGAATCATCATGACACTGACCGATGCCCGCCAGTTTAATATCAGCACGCTCTTTGAGCTGGAGTCAGTGCTCCGCCATCTCTCCGTGAAACAATATAAAAAGAGCTCATCTCTTTTATCGAGTTCAGTAGGCACCCATGTCAGGCACATTATTGAGTTCTATCACTGCTTTTTCAGAGGGCTCGATTACGGTGCGATTGATTATGACAATCGTCCCCGGAATCAGCTGCTAGAAGAGTCTTTAGAGCAGGCTATGGAATATCTGAAAAATATCCTCATCCTGCTCACTGGGCAGGATATGTCCCATTATCCTGAAACCGTCTCAGTGGTGGCTGTCATAGATTCGGGAAGTCTCATTCAAACCAGCAGCAGTATCATCAGAGAACTGCTTTTTCTGCAGAATCACACCACCCATCATCTCGCCCTGATCGCCCTGATGCTGACACAGGAGGGCGTCAAGCTGCCCGTTAATTTTGGTGTAGCCACTGCTACCAGACTGCATCGAGCCTCCACTGAAGATCCTTCCGAAGCGTTAACTGATTCTCAACAGCCATGAGCGAGAAGACCAGTCCTACGCCGCAGGCCGGTTATATGTCAGGAAGGCTCTGGCACCTGCCACTCCCATATATTTATTAAGCGTTCTTTCATCCACTTTCAGAAGATCGACAATAATCAATCCATCCAAAGCATTATTAAAGTTTGGATCAACATTAAAGGCAACCAGCTCCCCATGCAGTTTCAGATACTGCTTTAACAGGATCGGTATACCTTTGTTGTCTTCCTCAATTTGCTGAACCAGAGAAGAGAGTGTTTCAAAATCCGTCAATCCCAGCAAATCAGCCTGATTCCAAAAGCGCCCTTTACCCGCCTTCAGTGGGGTTGTCGGCTGAACCAGATCACGAAACACAGCATCCGAGTTATTTACAGACAAGCAGCCCGCCATTAATTGACGGGAAGCCTCGCTGTAATCACTGCTGATGCTGACGGGCCCAAACAGTACCTTGTACCACGGATTGGCAGCCACATAGGCACCTATCCCTTTCCAGAGCATCATCAAGGCACTCAGACTCCTCTGATATTCAGGCACCACAAACGACCGCCCCATCTCCAAACAACTGCCGAGCTTGTGGATAAACTCAGCGTGATAGCGGAATAAACTGCGGGAATAAATGCCATGGACACCTCTGGAGCGGAGGATCTGATCAACCTGCCCGATCCGATAGGCTCCCATAATTTTTTCTTCTTTCTGATTCCAGAGAAACAGGTGCAGATAGTCCTCATCATACTGATCCAGATCTCTGGGTTTACCGGTTCCTTCTCCCACGCCCCTGAAGGTCACCTCCCTGAGACGGCCAATTTCTGGCAACACTTCAGGCAACTGCCCTGAACGGGCGCAGTAAACAATCATTTCCCCCTTCTCCAGCAGCAGACAGTCCTCTGGCAACTGTTTAATGTTGGCTTGCAACCTTTCAGGGGAAACAGGATCGACAATGGGCTGCATTTTCCGTTCTTTAGGGGGCATGGAAACCCGTTTTGTCTGAGACGGTTTATGTGTGGATAAGAGGTATGTATGCAAACGAAGATAATTGGTCAGTGCAGAGTCAGAACTCATTGATTGATAGTCTGAATCATCCAGTTTACGGCCTATGCGAAAGCTCAGGGTTGAACCTCTTTTGTTCAAAAGTTCCCTGATCAATCTGACCGTTCTTAAACGGGGATGAATCAACCCCATAGCCTGAAATAACCAACCATTCTGGCCATCGATGAATACCGGTGTCACTTTCGCCTGTGTTTGTCGGATAATTCGGGCAGCGGTATTTCTCCACTTGGGATCGGTAACCTGCTTTAGAGATAGATCCAGACTGGACACTTCACCGGCAGGAAAAATCAACAGTTGATGACCCTCTGCCACCCATTTTCGGGCTTCTTCAATGGCGTTTACATTTTTCTTTCGGACATTGGTGCTGATGATGTCCACGCCTATGAACAGCCCTTTCAATTCATGAATTCGACAAAGCAATTCATTCGTCAGCACTTTTACATCAGGACGAATCTGCAACAATAAATCAGCAAGAGCTACGCCTTCAATTCCACCAAAAGGATGATTGGCTACTATAACGGAAGACCCTGTGGCAGGAATTGAGTCCAGGCGCCCCGAAGCTACCTGGTGCTGAATATTAAATATCTTGAGTACCAGTTTGAGAAAATCATCTGAGGGGTATTCTTCATTAACTTCTTTTTTATAAATCTGGTCGATGGTTTTCAGACCCAGAAGCCATTCGGCAGCAGCCTCTGGTATACCAGAACGTGTTTTCTTTGGAAGTCTGAACGGAGAGCTTTCAGGAGTCATCCTACTTTCCCTTTCTTGCTTTCTTCTGGCTATGGACCTATTTGAAAATCCTGTCGGCTACACCTCTTTAAATAGCCACAATGCTTTACTTCAGCTCAGGAGATTGACTCACTTCAAATCTTTCGTAATAAACAAGCTGGTCTTCATGAACAAGACTAGGAAAGGTAAATGACAATTCCGTTAACAGGATATGAAAACACTGTGACGATATTCATTTGAGAGATGAGCGAGGTACCGAGACCCCGCTAAAGAATGAGGTAATGAGAGACAAATACGTTTGACACCGTTATCGATTTCAAGTCTTCCTTGAAAATAATGTGTTGCTGGTACTAATCAGCCATCATTTTTGGCCAGTTTGTGTCACCCAGATTGATAAAGCCCGGTATATCCTTTAGCCACTTTCCTTGAATGTCTGCGTCGTAATTCAGATACAACTTATTATCTACAATTTTCCAGTAATTCGGATCACCCGGAGCTCTTTGCTTTTTCTCGGCGATCGCCCACGCACAATACCCACCGTATTGAGGCCGATATTGATCAGGCGCTTTCCTGAACATCTGCAAGTGTTTTTCTGAGGAAAAGTACCATTCTACCCCCAGGTACTTGTACTTGAATCGGGCATTACCTTTAACGGCTTTCCCTTCCGTAAAGTAAGCAACCGTATCGTAACCACTGACGGCCTTATTACTGAACCAGCCGGTATAAAGGTTCTTGGCAGCATAGGCATTGCTACTGTTCAATAACATCAGGACAAATACAGCCATGAGCCAAAAATGCCGTTCACATCGAACCATAAAAATAGCTATCGGATTGGAAAAAGCGGCATTTTCATAATAAGCAGTGCGGATCATCCTGGTAGATGGCTTCAATGTACTAGCCTCCCTGCGGACAATTACTCCATATCCGGATAGTGTCTGACAAGCTCCCGCTCCAGCTTCTATCGTTGATAATACGCCAAGATGGAAGGTGGGCGAAATCCCCGGCGCCGATTGAACCGTCCCACTCGAAAGAGTGTTCAATACTGAATGAAAAGAACTTTTTCAATCCCAGATGTGGGCTTCTGTGCTATCGGCACCATTCACTTCAAGTATATAGTAATTTTTGCCATTCATTAGATAATTTATATCTCTAAATCGAATATATGCAGGGCCATAAAAATAGCAAAACAAGCCTTTAGCCAATTTATCAAAGGCTTTTTGAAGCTCTGTAGTCAGCGATCACAGAAATTACGGGCCTGGTATGACACTGACACGAAGTTGCGATGTCGTTCTGTTTATCTTCAACCATACTGATTTGAATCCCCCACAAGAAACAGAGGTAAGGATATCTCGCTATGAAAGCAAGGATTGCTTTATTACTGACTTTTTTTGGATTCATTCCCATGGTGGCCACGACTCAGGAAATGGAAATTGAAACAGTTCCCCGTCAGGTAACCGACCGAATCATTGTCAAATACCACCCCAAGCCCACCGAGGGTAATGCCATGGCATTCATCAAGCAGGGGATCAGTTATGGCTCCTTTGGTGTTGCTGCGGGAAAGGATAAAGACGTTCTCGAGATTGGTAGCAGCCTGAACATTAATGACGTTCAGACACTGGCAGCTAGTCTGGAAGACGACCCTCAGATTGCCTTTGCTGAACCTGACTACATTATGCAAATCATGCGCGTGCCCAATGATTCCCGCTACAACGAGCAATGGCATTATTTTGAATCGACTGCAGGCAGTAATCTGCCCGCCGCCTGGAATATTACAACAGGCGGTAATGTTGTTGTGGGTGTGATAGATACTGGCATCATCTATCACAAAGATCTGGATGGCAATGTTGTGTCAGGCCATGATTTCATATCACATTCGTGGATGGCCAACGACGGTGGTGGCCGCGACAGTAATGCGACTGATTCTGGCGATGCGGTGACTTCAGCTGGAGCCTGTGGTTATGCCGACGGCCAACCCGTGCCATCGTCTCCCACTGAGAGCAGTTGGCATGGCACCCATGTCTCCGGCACCATCGCCGCAGAGTCAAACAATAGCAATGGCGTGGCCGGTGTCGCCTGGAATGCTAAAATCATGCCTCTGCGTGCTTTAGGCCGTTGCGGCGGTTATACCTCGGATATTATTGATGCCATGCGCTGGGCAGCCGGACTGGATGTATATGGCATGGCCCGAAATAACAACCCGGTCAGAGTCATTAATATGAGTCTGGGTGGTTATGCCTATGGTTGCCCCCAAAGTTATCAAAATGCCATCAATGAAGTGGTCAATGCCGGGGTGACTGTGGTTGTTGCAGCGGGTAATGAAAACAGCAACGTCGCTTATGCCGCGCCAGCCAACTGTGAGAATGTGATTACGGTGGGTGCAATTAATCGGAGCGGCAACCGCAGCTGGTATTCAAATTTTGGTCGTCATGTGGATATTTCAGCACCCGGTGGGGAAACTCGCTATTACGGAAATGGCATTCTTTCTACTGCCAATGCTGGCACCACTTCTGCCACTCAGGATAATTACGAGTATTATCAGGGTACCAGCATGGCCACCCCCCATGTTGCTGGTGTAGCGGCGCTCATGTATTCAATCAGTCCTGATATAACACCGGCCAGAGTGGAAGAGATCATCAAACTGAATGCCCGTCCCTTTTCTGGTAGCAGCTGTAATACCAGTCTCTGTGGTGCCGGTATTTTGGATGCGGGTGCTGCTGTACTGGATGCCAGAGATGAATAAATGGCCAGTCTCAGGTACTAACGGGCCTGCACCCTTTATCTCTCGGAAAGAACCTTTGTCTGCCCGATGGGCAGAATCCTCCTTTTCCAGTTCAAGTCTTTCTAAGTCAGCTAGGTTTTAAGGAAGACCTTATTTATTTGAATCTTCAACTTCAGCAGTGTTGGGATTTAATCAAGATTCACGGAGCGGAACCTTGAACACTAAATTTCTACCCACACTGCTGGCCACATGTATTTTCGCAAGCAGTCAGGCTATCGCCGAATCACAGGAAGATGACGATCTTTTTGAACTCAGCCTTGAAGAACTGATTTCCATGGAGATTCCTGACGTCACGTCTGTATCCCGCAAAAAGCAACGTTTGATGGATTCTGCCGCTGCTATCTATGTCATCACCAATGAAGATCTTCGCCGTAGCGGGGTCACTTCCATTCCAGAAGCCCTGAGAATGGTCCCGGGTATGCAGGTGGCAAAACTGAACGCCAATACCTGGTCAATCAGTACCCGTGGATTTAACTACATCTTCGCTAACAAACTGCTGGTTCTGATTGATGGCAGAACCGTTTACTCCCCACTCTTTTCCGGTGTGAACTGGGACGTTCAGGACACCATGATGGAAGACATCGACCGGATCGAGGTCATCCGGGGACCGGGAGCAGCACTCTGGGGAGCCAATGCGGTTAACGGTGTCATCAACGTCATTACCAAGAAAGCATCGGATACCCAGGGCAATCTGCTTTCAGCGGGCGCGGGTACCGAAGAAAAGGCCTTTGGAGCCTACCGTCATGGAGGAGAATTTGGGGAAACCGGTTTCTACCGTGTTTATGTGAAGGCCTTCGAACGGGATGGCCAGGTGGATGCTAAAGGTAAAGATACTTCTGATGACTGGAACATGCGCAGAACCGGTTTCAAATCAGAGTGGAAAACAACTTCTGACTCAGAGATGACGGTTCAGGGCGACCTTTACGAGGGAACCACACGACCTCCTTTACGCCTGTTTGATGAAACTCAACCACTGGACCCACAAAAGGACAACAACTTTGTTGTTGATGGCCTCAGCCGTGATCAACGTGGTGGTAACCTGGGCGCTTATTGGAAAAGAACCTTGAGCGAAACCCACGATTACTCCTTCAGAGCGATCTACGACAACTATCAGAATTTTGATTACCGGATTGCTGAAAAACGTGACACCGTTGATTTTGAGTTTCAGCACTACTATCAGTTTTGGGGCAAGCATGACCTGGTCTGGGGGCTCGGCTACAGAACCACCTGGTACGAGGTAAAAAATACCTCCTATATGTACTTGCTTGAAGGCAAGGACTCGAAAAAAACAGAGTTATTCAGCGCCTTCATCCAGGATGACATCACGCTCAACGAGCAGTGGACTTTCACCCTGAGTTCGCGTTTCGAGCACAACAGTTTCTCAGGCTATGAGGTTCAGCCTAACGCCCGGTTAACCTGGAAGCCTACTGAAAACAGGACTTTCTGGACGGCTCTCTCAAGAGCTGTAAAAACGCCTTCGATCAGTGAAACAGCTTTGCAAACTGATGGAATCACCATCGCTCAAATAGGTTTAGAGACTTATCTGCTGCCCATTAGAGGGAACCCGGAGTTAAAGTCAGAAAAACTCACTGCCCTGGAATTCGGTTACAGGGAACAGTTTGGCAACAGTTTCCGTCTGGATGCCACCGCGTTTTACAACCAGTATGAAGATATCATTGCCTATGTTGATATCAGTCAGTGCCCCGGCAGGCCTATCTCTCCACCACAAACCTTTTGCTCCAATACTGATATTAACTCCCGCTTCTTTGAAATACCGACAACGCTCATCAATGGGCTTGACGTAAAAACTTATGGACTGGAAATCGTAGCGGACTGGCAGGCAAGAGACTGGTGGAAACTTCAGTTTAATTACAGCTGGCTTCAGGTGGATGCCTTGCCAAACAGGAATAGAACCAGTTTTCTGGATGCCAATGAAAAAATTGTTGAAGATTTGAGTGCCTCCCACACGGCAAACATTCGATCCACGATGAACTTGCCTAATCAATGGTATTTTGACTCTTGGATCCGCTACATGGATAACTTGAAGGATGCCAAAGTCGGAGCCAGCACATCACTGGATATACGAGTTGCGAAAAAATTTGGAGACGGTCTTGAGTTCTCAATTGTGGGACAGAATCTCTTTAGGAATCACCACCGGGAGTTCTCTGAAACACTGAGTGGCATCGCTCCAACTGAAATTCAGGAATCATGGTACGCCCAGATTCGCTGGCAATTTTAATCGGATGGAGGAGGATAACTTCATGCCGATGCCAATCAACATGATAAAATCAAAAATCAGCCTGCTGTTAATCACGGCCAGTTTGTCAGGAATGTTCTTTACCAGTGCAGCAAAAGCGGGCACACCGGAAGACATGGTCAAAACAGCCATCGTCTATAAAATAACCAAGTTCGTGACCTGGCCCAAGAAAAAGCAAAGCCTCACGCTCTGCATAATGGGCGAAGGATCAATTAACAGTGAGTTGACCAAAATCAACCGTAAAAGCAGTATGGGCAGACGCCTTTCTGTTACCCACAAAGATCTGAATGCTCCTGTGGATAAGCTGTGTGATATTCTTTATATCCACAGCATCGACCAGGCTTCCTCTTCAAAAATGACCCGCAGTCTTAAAGGCAAACCTATTCTAACCATCAGTGACAGTCGTTCTTTTGCTGAGCAGGGTGGATTAATTGGTCTGGCCCGGAAAGGGAAGAAGATAAGCTTCACCATCAACAAATCCTCTGTTGATGCATCAGGTTTGAAGATCAGCTCCCAACTGAAAAGCCTGGCCAAAGTCATTGAGTAAACACAAGAATAACGTTAATCACTCGTTTTCATCCCATTTGGGGTGAAAACCTTTTTTAGTCATGCAATAAATCATGGTGACGTTCAGAAATCTTCCTATCAAGCGAAAACTGCGTTACGGCATGCTCATCACGGCATATGCGGTACTTCTGGTCACCTTGTCCATTCAAAGTATCAGCGATCTGATCAAGTCCCGAGCCTCTTTGGTTAACCATATGGAAACTCTGGCTGAAGTTGTAGGTTCCAATGCTCATGCCGCCTTGATTTTTGAAGATGAAAGCTCTGCTAAAAAACTGTTAACCGGTTTTGGCAGCGCTCCCCATATTCAATCCGCTTTTCTTTTAAATGCTGACGGTGAAGAGATTGCTGCCTATCATCATTCGAACCAAAGTCCCTGGGCTTTCTCACTGCAGGAACCTGCAGATCCGGTTACGCTTTTCAGCAGCACCCGTCTCCACTTATACCGCCCGATTGTTCTTGATCAACAATTGATTGGTGCTATCTACATTCAATGTGATTTGTCACCGCTGTATATAGAGCTGACTGAAAATCTGTTATTAGCATTATTAGCCGCCCTGGTCTCCGTCATTCTGGCCTCTATTCTTGCTTCAAGACTTCAAAGATTGCTGGGTAAGCCCATTACTGAGTTAGCCAATACTATCTCCCAGATGACCAAAAACGAGCAGTATGATCATCAGGTTCAAAAGTTTGATAACGATGAGATTGGTCAACTGTACGATTGCTTCAACGAAATGCTGATGCAGATAAAAGAACGGGACCGGAGGCTGCAACAACACCGTGAAAATCTCGAAGCCTCCGTTGCTGAAAGAACCAGAGAGTTACACAGTGCCAACCGTGACCTTAAAGATAATATTTCTGAATTGAATGAAGCCAAAGAAGCAGCCCTTGAAGCAGCCAAGGCCAAAAGTGCTTTTCTCGCCAATATGAGTCACGAAATCCGCACCCCTATGAATGGCGTGCTGGGTATGTTGGAGTTGTTGAAAGATACGCACCTTGATCGAGTACAGCATGACATTGTAGAGACCGCTTATAACTCGGCAGATGCGTTACTGCAGATTATCAATAACATCCTCGACTTCTCCAAAATTGAAGCCGGAAAGATGGACATTGAATCCATTGATATGAACCCTTCCGAAATCGCTGAGGATGTTTGTGCCCTTTTGGCAGGAGAAGCCAGAGAAAAAGGCCTGGAGTTAAGCTGCTATACCGATGTTGACCTGCCCAGTATTTTGAAAGGAGATCCGGTACGGCTAAGACAGGTTCTTACCAACCTTGTAGGTAATGCTGTCAAGTTTACTGAAGAGGGTGAAGTGATTGTCCGCCTGAATATGCTGGAAGGCAGAGAGAACCGTGTCAAAATCGAATTTTTAGTTGAAGATACCGGCATTGGTATTGCGTCCGATGTGCTGCCAAATCTGTTCTCAGCTTTTACCCAAGCTGACGGCAGCACCACACGTAAGTTTGGTGGTACAGGCCTTGGTCTCACAATATCGAGACAGTTTGTTGAATTGATGGGCAGTGATCTCCAGGTGTCCAGTGCCTTGGATCTGGGCTCCACGTTCTCATTTGTTCTGGATCTGGATGTATCCGAATCCCGGGCAATTAAACCTGTCCATGTCAGTCATGCTCTGGAAGGCATAGAAACATTGAATGTGAACAATAACTCTTTTAGTCATCACATTCGCATTCTTCTGGTTGAGGACAACATGGTTAATCAGAAAGTCGCTGTCAGTATGCTGAAAAAAATCGGATTGACGCAACCTGACATTGCAGCGGATGGCAAAGAAGCACTTAAGATGAGCCAGCATCAGGAATACGACCTGATACTCATGGACTGCCAGATGCCGGAAATGAGCGGCTATGAAGCCACGAGTCTGATAAGAAAACGAGAAAGTACTCTCCACCTGCCACACATTCCGATTATTGCCATGACCGCCAATGCCATGGAGGGAGACAGAGAGAAATGCCTGGCATCCGGCATGGACGACTATCTGAGCAAGCCCATCAAGGTCAACACCCTCAAAGAAAAACTGGACCAGTGGCTTGTCAACGACCTTGAATCAGATATTGAACTTCTTTCCGAAACGATAGAAACAGGAGACAGCCTTGAGCTAAAAAACAGCCTTGAGCTAAAAGACAGCCTTGAGCTAAAAGACAGCCTTGAGTCAGAAGATCAAGAACTGATTTTGAACATGGCCACCCTGAATACCCTGAAAGATATCATGGAAGAAGAGTTCGACACTCTTGTTGAAAGTTATCTTGAAGATGCCCCATCACTGTTGAAAGATATTCAGAACGCTTCAAAAGAAGCAGATTTACAGATTATGATTCGAGCTGCCCATACTTTAAAGTCCAGCAGTAATAACTTTGGTGCATCACTGTTGGCAGGTATTGCACTGGAAGTCGAAAAAATGGGTAAAGATAATCAGCTATCTGATGCCATTGAATTAATCCCCAAACTGGAAAATGCCTTGACTAAAACCACTCACGCACTTAAGTCACTTTGAATTAATTCTTTTCCAGAAAAAGAAAAACCCCGCAGTGCGAGGTGAATGTTGACCGGGCTGACTCCCTGTGAGCATCCTGCTCATTATTTTGCTTCCTTGCCTCTACATTCCATGTAGATTAATAGCCCAGTACTCTAACTATAGACAACCACCCAAGAATGCAAAGTCAACTGAAATAAAGAATAACGCTATTTGTCTTTCAATTGAGTTACAACTTTGAGCATTTAATAAGAAAAAGCCCTTCAACACCGAAGTGAAGAAAGGCTTTATTTACTCATCAGATGTGGGAATCATTTGTTATCAGAATTGTTCAGCCGACAATTCATAAAGTGCTTCTGTTCCAGAAGCTGCAGAAACGAGTAAACTTTCCATCCTGGGCAACAGACGCTTGTAAAAGTATCGGGCAGTAATAATCTTCGCATGATAGAAATCGCCTTCTTGAGTGCCTGCTGACAACTTGACTTGAGCTTCTCTTGCCATCATCGCCCACATCCAGGCATAAGAAACGTATGAGAAAGCATGCAGATAATCATTACAGCTGGAGTTAACCACATTCGGATCACTTGCAGCCTGCCCCAGCAGCTCATTCGTCAGGTTCTCAAGTTTGGCCAGAGCCGTTTCCAGAGGAGCCGAGAACTCATCGCCTTCTCCTTCAGCAATAAAGCTCCTGACATTCGCGGCAAACTGCCTGAAAGAAGCACCACCATTCATGGCTATCTTGCGACCCAACAAATCCAGAGCCTGAATGCCATTGGTGCCTTCATAAATCTGGGCAATACGAACATCTCTGACCAGTTGTTCCTGTCCCCACTCACGAATGTAGCCATGACCACCAAACACCTGCTGACCGGAAACACAACTTTCAAGACCTATATCGGTCAGGAATGCTTTGACGACAGGTGTCAATAAACCCACCTGATCTGAAGCAAGCTTTCTTTCCGTTTCGTCCGGACTGAACTTGGCGGTATCCAACAGATTCGCCACATAGGTTGAAAAGGCTCGTCCGCCTTCGTTCAGGGCTTTCATGTTCAGCAACATTCTCCGAACATCACCATGCACAATAATCGGATCAGCAGCTTTTTCTGGCTGTTGTGGACCGGTAGCCGCTCGCCCCTGAACTCTGTCCAGAGCATATTCGAGGGCTGATTGATAAGACATTTCACTGGTACCCAGACCCTGAATACCGACAAAGAGTCGTTCGTAGTTCATCATGGTGAACATAGCGTTGAGACCCTTGTTGACTTCCCCTACCAGGTAACCTTTGGCTCCATCAAAGTTCATGACACAGGTGGCTGAAGCCTTGATACCCATTTTGTGTTCCAGAGAACCACATTGAACCTGGTTTCTACCCGCCAGAGAACCATCTTGATTCACATTCACCTTCGGTACCAGGAACATGGAGATCCCCTTGGGTCCGGCAGGTGCATCGGGCAATTTGGCCAGAACCAGATGAATGATGTTTTCTGTCAGGTCATGCTCACCGGCAGTAATGAAAATTTTGGTGCCGGTGATGTTGTAGGAACCATCACCATTGTCTTCCGCCCGGGTTCTGATAATGCCCAGGTCTGTTCCACTGTGTGACTCAGTCAGACACATGGCCCCAGTCCATTCGCCGGAATAAAGTTTGGGAAGATAAAGGGATTTCAATGCTTCGCTGGCATGGGCATCAATCGCCAGTGCAGCACCAGATGTCAGACTCGGATAGAGGATAAAGGCCAGACTGGCACTGCTGAACATTTCATCAAACTGGGCACTGAGCGCCTTTGGCATCCCTATGCCACCATACTCAGGATTGCCGGCAATGCCTGTCAGGCCAGCTTCTGAAAACAACCGGTAGGCTTCCTTATAGCCTTTCGGGGTAGTAACACCCTCTTCACTCCAGTGACAACCTTCCTCGTCACCTTCCCGATTGAGGGGAGCAACCGTTCTTGCAGCCAGCTTGGCACCTTCCTCCAGAAAGGCATCAGCCGTTTCACGATCAACCACTTCCTGTGTAGCAGGCCACTGACCCCAACGTTTGTCGGTATTAAAAACTTCGTACATCACGAAGCGCATATCACGAAGAGGTGCCTGATAGTCTGCCATGGGGGACACTCCTGAAATTTTAATGTTTTATTCAAGTGTGTATTTATTTTACCCCAGAGGAACAGGGGCTAAAAGGAATGTTTTAAACTAACGTTTGAATTTTTAACTACAAATAAGCCACAACGTAAATCTGTGGTTTTTTTGATGCGGATGGCAAGTGTCCAGAAGATCAGAAACGGTAATAAAAACCTGCCGAGAAAACGACCGCCGCATAGGAGAACTCAATGCCAAACCCCTTGTAGTCGATGTCCAGAAGAGCCTGAACTATAGGAAAAACACGGCTCAGATATTCCTTATATCCGTACACAATGCCTGCACGATAGCCTGCCTCTATATCAAACCCTTCGTATTTTTGTTGATAGAGAGTGCGCTGCACGCCCCCAGACCAGACTCTGTTACAGTGGGTATTAATGAAAGTAGCGGCATAATAGCCTTTGTAGGAGAAAGCGATCAGTTTATTGTTGCTTTCCTGATCATCACCACCCTCAAGATGCAGCGTCCACATACCCAGGTAAAGATGATCCCGGGAAGGCCGGCCCCAAATTTGATCGACCCAATCCGTCTCCCCGGTAAAACTGTTATAAAGCAAAGAAGTGTCTGCAGTTGATGAAACAACTTCCGCGTGCTGATGCTGGTTGCCATTGCTCATCTGCAAACTGTCACTGCCTGTATTCGCAGACAATAAAACGCCCGCTGGATCTAACCATTGCGATTCTCCCTGATATATCTGAAGATCGTAGTTCATATGATTATTCCCTGCGGCTTGAACTTTCAAGCCGCAGGGAACCAAAAGAAGAAGAAATATCTGTAAGAAAGAATTAATGGATCGCTTAGAAAAACCCGATAAGGGGTTTATTAGTGTTTTCTGTTTGATCATCGCCTCGCCTAATAAAGCTCTGGAGTAGCTCTTATATCTCCACGGACTTTGCAAAAGGAATATTACCGCTTTCCTTATAGACCAGCGCTTGAGGTTAAGCAAAAAACATCAGACTCAAAACAACGCCCGTAAAAACTCACCGGACTATAATTTTTTAATTGAATACAAACTACAAACGCATATTTCAAAGGAATGGCTATGCGGTATCTGATAACCCTGATCAGTACGATGTTGAAAATCACATGGCAGCCCGATTGGATGCAGGATCAGTTGCCCGATGAACGTCACTTTTATCGTCGAACCTTGACTGGCTCTTATCGAGCCAAGAAAAAAATTGTGAAAAACATTTGGATCGCAGCCGGACTCTTAATGCTGATTAATCCGGTGGTCCACATTGTGATATTAATCGCTCTACCCGCTACGCTCCTGAGTTTTGTCATTCTGGATGAGACTCCCTAAACATCAGGCATGAAAAAGGGCTGCCGAAGCAACCCTTGTCCGAAAACACTTACTCAGAGATCAGAGACTTCCGAAATCTTCCTCAGCCATATCCAACAGATTCTCTGTGCCCGACAGCATCGCAGACTTGTGAGCCAGCGTTCTTGGCAGGATACGTTCGTAGTAGAAACGTGCAGTTTGGATCTTGGCTTTGTAGAAGCCTTCTTCAGTGGTACCTTCAGCCAGTTTTTCCTTGGCCAGACGAGCCATGTCAGCCCACATATAAGCCAGAGTCACATAACCGGAGTACATCAGGAAGTCGACGGAAGCCGCACCCACCTCATCAGGATTTTCCATCGCTTTCAGACCCAGCTGCATGGTCAGATCGCCCCACTCCTTGTTCAAAGCAGCCAGGGGCTCGACAAAGGCTTTCAGGTCTTCGTTCTCAGCGTGAGCCTTACAGAACTTGTGAATTTCCTTGGTGAATGGCTTCATGGTTTCGCCACCGCTCTGAAAGATTTTTCTTCCCAGCAGGTCCAGAGCCTGGATACCGGTAGTTCCTTCGTACAGCATGGAGATACGGCAGTCACGAACATTCTGCTCCATCCCCCATTCACTGATATAACCATGACCACCGTAGCACTGCAGAGCGTGGTTCGCAGACTCAAAACCGGTTTCGGTCAGGAAAGCCTTTACGATAGGTGTCAGGAAGCCCAGCTCTTTATCCGCCTGCTCACGTACTGTTTCATCAGGGCTGTGTAGCAGATCTGCTTTCTTGGCTGTGTAATACAGCAGGGCACGGTTACCTTCAGTTAAGGATTTGATGGTCAGCAGCATCCTGCGCACATCAGGGTGCACGATGATCGGATCTGCAGGGCTGTCAGGGTTCTTGGCACCACTCAGGGAACGCATTTGAAGACGTTCGCGGGCGTAGCGCAGGGCACCCTGGAATGCGATTTCACCGTGGGACAGGCCCTGAATACCGGTACCCAAACGGGCAGTATTCATGAAAGTGAACATGCAGTGCAGACCACGATTCTCCGGACCAATCAGGAAGCCGGTCGCTTCATCAAAGTTCATTACGCAGGTAGCGTTACCGTGAATTCCCATCTTATGCTCGATGGAACCACAACTAACACCATTCCTTTCACCGTGTTTCCCGGGGAGGTGCTTGGGAACGATGAACAGGGAAATACCTTTGGTACCTTTTGGAGCATCCGGCAGACGAGCCAGAACAATATGAACAATATTATCTGCCATATCGTGTTCACCGGCAGAAATAAAGATCTTGGTACCTGAAATTTTGTAGGTACCATCACCGGCAGGCTCGGCTTTGGTACGCAGCATACCCAGATCAGAACCACAGTGAGGCTCGGTCAGACACATGGTGCCAGTCCACTCACCGGATACCAACTTGGTCAGATAAGCTTGCTTCTGTTCTTCAGTACCATGGGCTTCCAGGGTATTCATGGCACCGTGACTGAGTCCGGGATACATGCCCCAGGACCAGTTGGCTTCCCCCATCAGTTCACTGAGAACCAGACCCAGAGAGTAAGGCAGACCCTGACCACCGTATTCCGGATCACTGGACAGCGAAGGCCAGCCGCCTTCGACGTATTGCAGATAGGCGTCTTTAAAACCATCAGGCGTTTTGACACCGTCTTCCGACCAGGTGCAGCCTTGCTCATCGCCTACCTGATTCAGGGGAGCCAGAACTTGTTCACAGAACTTGGCACCTTCTTCAAGGATGGCGTCCACCATATCAGGGCTGGCTTCTTCACCGCCGGGGATGTTTGCATAATGTGCCTGATATCCCAGGAGCTCGTCACGAACGAACCGGATATCGCGCAGGGGGGCCTTATAGTCTGGCATAACGGTACCTCTGGGTTGTCTTATATTTATTCATGAAACGGATTGCTAAAGTATAGCAACAGTTTCAAACAGTTGTTTGAAAGTTACGTTCGCTTACAGTAAATGTCAACTATTGTTCTTGTTCCAGTCCTATTTGTCTGATGGATTTCTATGGCCGTGACGCAGAGCCTGTGGTCGTTCAAGCCCTGACCGGGGCCGGGGCACCGTAGGGAGTACAGGCATTCTCTATCTGGATCTGGCTTGCAGCGATCTTGGCTTCGACATTGAGACTATCAGGGCGATCTACAAGAAACGGTGGAAAATCGGGGTCCTGGCAGGGCTGCGAGCTTCTCTGGGGCAGCTGAGAGAGCGGTTAACAGGATAACTTGAGTTACTTTCCTGATCTATCCTTCCTGCCTTAACACCAAAATGCAAGGATAGAATGATTAAACACTCACTCTTGTCAGCATCACTGTTGCTCATGACATTGTCCGTCGTCTGTCAGGCTCAACCGTCGACAAAACGTTTTGTCGTCGATCTTGAACAGAAGTCAAGTTCTCCAAACCATTACGTTTCTGTAACACCTGACCAGCACACGCTGTCGGACACCTTGTCAGACATTGCCCACACAAAAGGCCATGCAGGATCGGATTTACTGTCTGGAGAGATACAAAGCAGACTAAACGATTGCAAGCTAAAAACGACCATCATTGAATCAATTTCCTGGCAATGGCTTTACGCCTCTCATCTGCTGGTGGGTCACAAACTGATACTGACCACCAAAAATACCCCAATCTGCCCCACCTCTTATTCATGGCTACCTATAGAAGTGGTTGTCGCTGTCGGTTGGCTTTTAAAAAGCTATTGGAATATATACTCACCGTCGTTTAACTCGATAAAACAAAAAGAGCCGTGTCAGGATCACCCATTTGCGGCCATCATTACGGTGCCTGTCTCTGGAAATGCCCAGCAACAACACCCACCATCAGAGTCATCGGGGCAGCAAGCCCAGGGTGCCACCGCCTGTCCTTTAGGCTCTTTCAGAAACTCCTTTTTTTCTGACTCTGCCGATGGTGACGGAGGCTCACAGCAACATCTGCACACTTTGGGTTTGGATTGTTTCGTCTTTCCCTGTCATGGCGTTTGTCAATTCCGACCGTCATCCGATA
>NZ_JAHHPN010000815.1:0-1470 GCF_024606325.1 Endozoicomonas sp. ONNA1 | reverse complement strand
TGGAAAATCTGATCTGCCAACATTAGCAGGCAACATAAGGATATCCCTCTCATGTCAATATTCACCCATGCCTCAATGGCTGGTAATTACCCTCTTTCGACAATAATGTTTTTATAAAGTTCACCCGTCAGCCTGAAGCGCACAATAGAAAAAACAACAATAAGCTGGCAACGGGGTTTAAGCTGGTCAACCTGGCCTGAATAGATCAGACCTTATTCGCAGAAGGCCTGACGTATTTAAGAACATTGTGGTTTTTTTGTCTTGCTGCCTCGATAAAAGTCTCATCGTGTTTAAGCCCGGACGCAACATAATTGAAGGCATAAGAGTTCTGTTGAATTAAGTCCAGCATATACTCCCGATCATTCAATAACGTTTCAGAGGCAAAATATAAGCAAGAAATTTGATCAGCAATTGCACTTCGCACGATTTCTTTATCGCTGCGTACATTTTCACCGGCATAACGCAGAGCTGCCGGATAAGTTGTGATAGCGGCCATGACGACCTCTTTATCGTCCTGAAGTCTTTGGCTGGCATAATCCAGATTCCTACCATCCTGAGTGACTGCGATCATGACAACGTTTTTATCGTCCTGAAGTTTTGGGCTGGCATATTCCAGCTGGTCACCATCCTGAGTCACTGCGGCCATGACGACCTTTTTATCATCCTTCAGTTCTGCACTCACATATTTCAGGTCATCTGGATAGGCTTCAATAGTGGGTAATACAACATCCTTATCATTTCGAACCCGTTCGCTGGCATACACCAGCCCATTCTGAAGCAGGATATTCCTGACCTTTTCTTTATCCTCCGGAAGTGGCTGACCCGGAGGAACATTAAACTCCAGTCTGGCATTAAAGGATGGTTTGATAACATAGTACTGACCTTCCAGATGAGGATAGACAGACACAAACAATGGAATAGCATGGTCCGGATGTACCAATAAAAGATGCTGTAAAAGTTCCCTGCGGGTATCCTCACCCATCTCACCACTCATGAATACTTCCTGAAGATTGTGCCTTGATTGACCTAACCGTCGAGGATGATCAATAAACTGTCGTTGGTGGTTGCTTATTAACTGGTCGCAACCCTCAGAAATATGGCACTGGACATAAGTGTAGAATTTCTCATCATAAAACATTGAGAAAAGGCAATGTTGAAAAGCGAATCTATCGGCTTCTGTCGCAATACTACGATTAAGGCGTTGTGCAAGCAGGTTAAAGTCCCACTGGTCTCCTTCAAAAATGGCTATGCTCTCCAATTGCAGATCCAGATTATACAGAGCGTTTAACGCAATGATCAGTTTTTCAAAGGCATCCTGCTGGGCTTCAAGTGATGTCATTCGGGAGCATTCGACGATAATTTCACCCGCTACAGCGTTGCAGCTTAGCTTCATGCTATCAGCCTGTTTATCCAATTCGATCACTTTCAGTAACTGCACCAAAAACCACATACGCTTTAACTTGCCTTCTT
>NZ_JAHHPN010000814.1:0-2951 GCF_024606325.1 Endozoicomonas sp. ONNA1 | reverse complement strand
TAGACCAATTTATTGCAACCGCAGTAGGACGGCCTTAAGTCCGACAGGCTGCTAGGTAAGGGCAAATGAAAAAACGCACTCGTCATTATGTCTTGCTCAGCTGTTCAAAATGACTTGCTCGATATCATATTTAGAAGGCGGAATTTGTATAACTGTCCTTCACCACCCTTACTTTGAAAAGCTTTATATAACGACATGGGTTTGCAGTTGTCCCTGTTCAATCATTAGCCTCAGTGCTTCATCAGCTGATCGTCCATCAGGAATAAGCAGTGTGTCCTCAAACACAATGAATTGTGTCCATTCGTCAGGGTTTTCAGTGGCTACTTTAAGCAAACTATTACTACTGTCTTGCTCCAGTTTCAGATAACGCTCCGGATTTTTGCTGGCTTCTCGGGGCAGAAGCTCGGCGATATCCACAACATCCTTATTGCCGTCCACAGATGCAAAGTTTTTCAAAATATCGGAAGCTGGATTAATGGTTGTGCCTTCATGCCCTTTCTTCCAGATAGATGTATCTGTACTGCTCCCCAGAATGTACTGATCATTACCGCTGTTTCCTATCAGGTTACTGCCTGATAAGTGGGCGTAAAGCACATCGTCATCCCCACCGGCGTCAAGAGTCAGGCCTCCGACATTATCGCGCAGTACATCAGAACCTTCATGGCCATATTGGTTAGATACCTTCAGGGTGCCGGACTCTACAAGGGCGCTGAGTCTCTGTGCTGGGGTCATGCTATCGCCACCGGGAATGAGGGTATTAAGAGCCAGGCTGTTGAGATAGATCAGCTGTTTGACGGAACCGGAAACCTGCACACTGTCGCCATTATTGATGTTAAAAGACGATGTCCCGCTAGTGCCATCGTCGGTCCAGTAAATCACTGCATTATGATTGGCGGATTCAGTGATCACCAACTGGCTGGATAGTTTCGATGTATCCCAGACAGACTGGATATTGAGCATGGCCGAGAGGTCAATTTTGTCCAGACCGGGCTCAAAATCCATGATATTGTCCCAGGCTCCGCCGACACCTTCATCACCCTTCTGCCAGACGAAGTGGTCGGTTTTTCCATCACCATTTTTGTTAATCTCACCCCCCCAAATCTGCCCGTTGCCTGACCCTTCAATGACAGTGTTCCCGGCCAAGCCTGCTCCAATAGTGTCATTTCCCCCCTGAGCGTTTATGGTTCGAGCTTTGTCACCACCCAATACAAAATCATCTTTATCGGACGTTTGAATATTGGCTGTTTCCGGGGTCACTGTGACTGAAATATTCTGGATTGTACTTTGCTGTGGTGCACCATCGGCAACATCAGAAACGGCTTTCAATTGCAGGTCATACTGACCTGTGGGCAGATTTATGATGGCAAGCTCACTGAGCTCGCTGGTTGTCAGTGCCCAGCCAGAAGGTGAGGTCGATGGTACTCCTGATGGCTGGCCAGTAACACTGTTGATCAACGATGCAGCCGGTGGCAGGTTTTCCAGAAGCACGTACAATTCAGTTTTGACCAGGTTGTTGACCTGAAGAGCCGGGTTTACCACAGCCGCCTTGATACCAAGAGGTATCGGAACATTTTTTGATACAGTAATGTTGTCGTATGCTATCTGGCAGTCAGGCTTGTCTGATGCGGGTGTTATGATAACTTTGATTTGGAGGCTGACATCTGAACCCTCTCCGGGAACGAGACCGTCAGTGTTATCAACGGAGTGAGCCGTAATCTGAAGATCTGCTTTGCCATGTCCATCTCCGGGCTGATAGATCAAATGAGGCAAAGTAGTGGTGGTTGTTTCAAGTCTGGCTTCGATCTCTGTTCCTGATTGGATAAATAGAGCCTGAAGGCCATCAGGCGTTTTTATATAGGGCTTTTCAGCTTTGCTTTCCGTTGGGAAAATGGTCGGGTCACTGCTGCTGAGTATTTTGACCGATACAGCGATCACTTCAGGATGATCAGTGGGGTCTGAGGCAGTGTCTGTGATCCTGATATCCAATGGCAAGTTTATGGCAACATTTTCATGGCCGTTGCTCTCTGTCAGCTCTTTTAGAGTCAGGTCATCCCCTACCGGACGGACTTTCACCGGGAGCGGGCTCATATTGGTACAGAATGTGGTCAGAGACTGCTCATGACTGTAGGTGGTTAGTTGCAGGTTCAGCTCACCGCTGAAATCAAGGGGCGGCCTTAGATTTAATGGAGCAATTTGACCGGCGCTGTCGATCAGACTGGCAGGAATTTGCCAGCTGCCATTACCGTTAGCAGGCAAAAGGTTATTCGATTGATCTGACAGGGTTGCGCCGTTGGGCATGTTTTCGATGAGGGCTGACAGGGCCTCTGAGCCGTCATTGTCATTGAGAGTTGCCTGCAGACCAGAAAGCAGAATATCAGAGTCTTCATCACCTTCTGCTGCCGGAGAGGTCAGGGATGCACAGTTATTTGCAGGTATAATCTCCAGCTCAAGCTGTCGGCTGAAATCTTTTTCCCGGGACTCGCTAATATCGGGTGCATAGTCCTGAATCCTGAAATCAACAGTGACAGATACCTTCCCTGAAATACTCTTGGCAGGAATAAAATGAATACTTGCCAGTCTCTGGTTAAATGCATCGACAGACTCACCGGGCTCCCGGGTGAGTGTATATCGAGCGCCATCAAATGAAAGGCCGGTGCCTTGTAATTGAATGCCTGTTGGGGGAACCAGTTCAACACTTATAACTCTTTCAGAACCATCAATATCCGCCGGATTTATTTTCAGATTCATGGGCCAGGGTTGATCTTTTCCGTTCCATTCAGAGCCTTTGGCTTGCGGGTCTGTCCTGAGATCCGGGTTGTCGTCAACTATTGGACTGACCTTGAAAAGCAGATCCTGTGAACTGATTTTTGTCTGATCACTGATATTGTTGCGCTGAAGAATTTGTAAAGGAATGACCTGCTGTCCGGAAAAGTCTCTGGCCGGTTTAACGA
>NZ_JAHHPN010000813.1:0-6108 GCF_024606325.1 Endozoicomonas sp. ONNA1 | reverse complement strand
CGTTAAAAAGTGGCTCAAAATGCTCATTTACTCGCTGTAAACTGCGCTTTTTCGCTACGTTTGCAACCGCGTCCTAAACGATTGTTATTTCTTAATTTGCTATGACTCGGGCAGGCAGTGTTTGTACTTATTCGTCATCGTTTATTCATCTATTTTATATGGAAATAAAAACAAACAAACTAAATATCATATTAATAATCAGGAAGTACTATGAACGATTTTATCTCTGCATCAAACAATCTTCTTTGGGGGAGTATCCTGATTTACCTGCTGCTTGGAGCCGGTATTTTATTCACCATTCGTACACGTTTCGTACAAATCCGTCGCTTCGGTCTGGCTGCCAAAACCATGATGGGTAGCCGCAGAACTCATTCCGACCTTCATATTTCCCCATTCCAGGCATTCTGCACCAGTCTTGCGGCCCGAATTGGTACCGGTAACATCGCCGGTGTTGCCGTTGCTATTTATTTGGGTGGACCCGGTGCCATCTTCTGGATGTGGCTTATTGCCCTATTGGGTATGGCTACCAGTTTTGCCGAAAACACCCTCGCCCAAATCTACAAAACCAACAATGGTGATGGCACTTATCGCGGAGGTCCTGCGTACTACATGCAGAAAGCACTGGGTCAGCGCTGGATGGGCATTGCTTTCTCTATCTCTCTGATTATTGCGTTCGGATTTGCTTTCAACAGCGTTCAGTCCAATTCTATTGCAGCCGCTTTCACGGGTTATAACATTGCTCCTGAATACATTGGCATCGGACTGGTAATGGCCAGCGGCATCATCATCTTTGGTGGCATTCGTTCCATCGCCAAAGTCGCTGAAATGATTGTGCCATTTATGGCTGTGGGCTATCTGGCTGTGGCGGTTGTTATAGTGGCCATGAATATCCCTGAACTACCGGCTGTATTCACCCTGATTTTCAAGAGTGCTTTTGGTCTTGAAACCGCCATGGGTGGCGGTGTCGGCTACATGGTTTCCCAGGCTATGATGCAAGGTATCAAGCGTGGCCTGTTCTCCAACGAAGCCGGTATGGGCAGCGCACCTAATGCTGCAGCGACTGCACACTCCACTCACCCGGTTAGTCAGGGCATGATGGGCATGCTGGGGGTGTTTATGGACACCATTGTCGTGTGCACAGCCACGGCTGCCATTATACTGGTGTCTGGTATGCTGGAACCGGGCAGTGGCCTGACCGGCGTTGCATTGACTCAGGCAGCCCTGTCCAGTGAGATAGGACCATGGGGTGGACATCTGGTTGCATTAGCCATCCTGCTGTTTGCTTTCACCTCCATCATTGCCAACTACTATTACGGTGAATCTAACCTGCTGTTCATTAAAAACAGCAAGACTCTGCTGATGATTTATCGTCTGGCCGTCCTGGTCATGGTGTTCTGGGGTTCTGTTGGCAACCTGCCTACCGTATGGGCTTTCGCTGATCTGTCTATGGGTACTATGGCGCTGATCAACATTACGGCTATTCTGCTACTGTCAGGTATCGTCGTAAAAGTTCTGAAAGACTTTGACGATCAAATTGCTGACGGCGTTGTACCGGTATTTAACCGCAAGAAGTTCCCATTCCTGGACAAGACCATGGATAAGGACGTGTGGCAGGAACATAATGCTGGCGAAGCTCAATCTTGCCCTATCCCGGAAGCCGACGTTCGACCGGCCACTGAATAACACCCAATGAGGCCGAGCCATCCGCTCGGCCTGTTTTTCCTTTGAAAACACTATTTACAATCTCTCTGCCCCCGCACATGTCACCCTCCCGTGTTGCCAGAACCCGCCCCAACCTGAATTTGTGGTATGCTTGAGCCCGTTTTAATTTATCCGGGTGAGTACCGTCCTTTTTTGCCATGCACTGAAGCACTCTGGCTGACAAAGGTCATCCTGAAGGCAGGTATTCCCTCACCAAGTCAATGGAAAAGGTTTCTAAGCATGCCGGAAAAAAAGCAGGGCTTTGCCTTTGAGCAGTCGCTCACAGAATTGGATGCACTGGTTCAGCAAATGGAGTCCGGTGATATGACACTGGAAGCGTCTCTGAAAGCCTTTGAAAAAGGGGTAAAGCTGACACGTGAATGTCAGAAAGCGCTGACTGAAGCAGAACAGAGAGTCCAGCAGCTTCTGGAAAATCAGGGCCATTTGGAAACCCGCCCTTTCGATCCGACAGAAGGCGAATAATCCATGACTCTGCTGGAATACATCAAGGGTTGTCAAAACCGCGTTGATGAGCAGCTCAAAAATCATCTTCCCGACATCAGTCACGTCAGTGCAAGGCTGGTTGAGGCGATGTCCTATTCTGTTTTTAACGGTGGCAAACGTATTCGACCGATTCTGGTTTATGCTGCCTCTGAAGCCGTAGGTGGCGATCAGACTCAAGCGGACCCTGCTGCCTGCGCTGTAGAGCTCGTCCACGCGTACTCCCTGGTGCATGATGATCTTCCAGCGATGGATGATGATGATCTTCGAAGAGGCAAACCCACCTGCCACAAAGCTTTTGATGAGGCCACTGCCACTCTTGCAGGTGATGCTCTGCAAACTCTGGCATTTGAAGTACTGGCTTCAAGCCATCACGAATTACCCGCTCCTGTCTGCCTGCAACTGATCAGGGAACTGGCCCGTGCTTCTGGCCATGGGGGTATGTGCGGTGGCCAATCCATGGACCTGAACTCTGTAGGCAGTCCATTGAATCAGGAACAACTGCAATTAATGCACAGCCACAAAACCGGGGCACTGATTCGCGCCAGTGTTGTCATGGGCGCACTTTCAAGTGGCAAAGTCGAAACAGAACAACTGAACCAACTTATTCGCTATGCAGACGCCATTGGTCTGGCTTTTCAGGTTCAGGATGACATTCTTGACGTCACCGCCGACACCGAAGTACTGGGTAAGCAACAAGGGGCAGATCTGGCTCTGGATAAGCCCACCTATGTATCCCTTATGGGATTGCAGGGTGCCAGAGAACTCGCCAGCTCGCTCTGTCACCAGGCGATTTGCTCCCTCGAAAGCTTCGGGGATCAGGCCATTATCCTCAGGCAAATGGCAAAGTACGTCATCCAGAGATCTCATTGATTCGATGTAATATCATTACGTAGCTTATCTTCAGCATTGCCATAGAAAAAACCTACTGTTCAGGTACAATCCTATAATTCACTGATGACATTTACTGTTATCATTCTTCGCCTATTGAGAAGAGCCAAGAGTGGTATCAGTCTCTCATGACTGTGTTACGACGCTGTCAGGCTTCGATACCCTCAAACCTGGCAAACTGCCGGAAACATCAAGGTTTCCCCTTTCCGTCCCGTGCAAGTTGTGGTGAATGAGGGACGACGTCGAATTTTCGAAAAGCGACCCGGGACCAGGAAACTGGCTTTTATGATCGATTCCCATGAAAGGGTCGCTTTTTATGGCTGAGAGGCCTGGACCGCGAGCAAACATGTTTCACGAAATACCCAAGACAAAGCCTGATACTCCCTTGTTAGATCAGGTCGATACTCCTGACCAGCTGCGCCAACTTGATAGATCAGATCTGCCCCGGCTGGCCCGGGAACTCAGAGAATTTCTGCTTTACTCGGTCGGTCAGGTGGGTGGACATTTTGGTGCCGGGCTGGGTGTTGTTGAGCTGACTGTCGCCCTGCACTACCTCTTCGATACTCCCCATGATCGTCTGATATGGGATGTGGGCCACCAGACCTACCCCCATAAGATACTCACTGGCCGCAAAAACAAAATGGACACCCTACGCCAGAAAGACGGTCTGGCTGCATTTCCAAAAAGAGAAGAAAGTGAGTTTGATACCTTTGGCGTGGGTCACTCCAGCACTTCTATCAGTGCCGCACTGGGCATGGCTACCAGCGCCCGGCTGAAGAGAGAAAAACGACGCACGGTTGCAGTGATTGGCGATGGTTCCATGACGGCCGGGATGGCTTATGAAGCCATGAACCATGCTGCAGACCTCAAGGCCAACATGCTGGTTATTTTGAACGACAACGACATGTCCATTTCAAAAAGCGTAGGCGGTTTGTCAAACTATCTGACCAAAATCTTATCCAGCAGGACCTACCACCATATTCGGGAAGGCAGCAAGAAAGTGCTTAATGGCATTCCCCATGCCTGGGAACTGGCTCGCAGAACTGAGGAGCACATGAAGGGAATGATCATTCCCGGTACCCTGTTCGAAGAAATGGGCTTTAATTATTTTGGCCCTATTGACGGCCATGACCTACCCATGCTGCTACACACTCTTGACAACCTTAAAGATCTGGACGGCCCTCAATTTCTGCACGTGGTAACCCGCAAGGGTAAAGGCTTCACACCTGCAGAAAAAGACCCTATTGGTTATCACGCCATCACCAAGCTGGAACCAAGCGCTACAGTCAGTGGAGAAAAACACGGGCTCCCTAAAAAGCCCAAGTACTGTAATGTCTTTGGTCAATGGCTGTGCGATATGGCAGCAAAAGACGACAAACTGGTAGGTATTACCCCAGCCATGTGCGAAGGCTCGGACCTGATTCGCTTTGCCGATCGCTATCCGGATCGCTACTTTGATGTTGCTATTGCCGAACAGCACGCGGTAACTCTGGCTGCCGGTATGGCTTGTGAGGGGATGAAACCTGTCGTCGCGATATACTCTACTTTCCTGCAAAGAGCTTACGACCAGCTAATTCATGACGTTGCAGTTCAGAGGCTGAACGTCCTTTTTGCCATCGACCGGGCAGGTATGGTTGGAGAAGACGGCCCAACTCATGGTGGCTGCTACGATATTGCTTACTTGCGCTGCGTGCCTGAAATGCTGGTAATGACGCCTTCCGACGAAGACGAAACTCGTCGTATGCTCTCTACAGGTTATCAGTATCAGGGGCCGGCTTCTGTCCGTTACCCGAGAGGGACCGGCCCCGGTGTAGCGATCAGTGAAAGTCTCGAATCCATGACCATTGGTAAAGGCGAGGTTCGCCGCCGGGGGCAACAAGTGGCCATTCTTTCTTTCGGCACTCTGCTAGAGAACGCCTTGGAAGCTGCTGACGAACTTAACGCCACTGTCGCAAACATGCGCTTCGTTAAACCGCTGGATAAAGAGCTCATTCGACAACTGGCCAAAGAACATGAACTTCTGGTCACACTGGAAGAAGGCTGTATTGCCGGTGGAGCGGGCTCAGCCGTTGCCGAGTTCCTCAATGAGCAGGGCATCCATGTGCCGGTCATGCAGCTGGGTATTCCGGATGAATACGTTGAGGCCGCCAGTCACAAACAACAACTGGCCGAGTGTGGACTCGATGCCGGAGGCATCAGACAATCCGTTATAAAGCGTATGAGCCGCAGCCTGAAAAGCGCGATTAAGATCGCCCATGTCACCCCGGCCTGATCACTTCATTATCAGCCTCCTGATCACAGGAGGCTGAGTCATTTCCCTTCTGTTAGTTTGATTTATTGTTGAACAGATGTCGCTAAATGCATGGCTTCTTCACCTTCAATTTGAACGGTCACATCTTCATACCGCGATATTTTATTATCTCGCATTTCTATATAGCCAAATATTTTGAACAGGGCCGTAGTACCCTCATTGGATGTCACTCTGGATGTGTGGTGATCGAACCCCCGGTCACCGTTGAAAAAAACCCGATGCACAGAAATATCCACGCCATGGGTATGCTCTTTAATCCACTGTAATCGCTCGCAAATTTGTTGGCAGCCCTCCATGCGTCTTTCATTAATCATTATGACGGCATCATCCGTAAAATAATCGGCGACTTTAGAAGCGTCATGCTTTGCTAAAACATTGTGTAGAGCATCACTGAAAAATTGAATTTTTTGTTGATGAGTCATTACTTTTTCATTCATAAGCATGATTCCTGCGATAAAAGTCAGTACAACTGTTATTTCTCTCTGTAGGGGACAATTTCGAGACAAAGCTTGATATGAAAGGGTAAATAGGTGTCCGATAGCAGGTATTCTGCAAGCCCATTACCTCAAGCAGTCACCTTTCGTGCAACGCACCCATTTACTGGCAAAGCATCTTAAAGCCTCTCCTGGCTGGCATCAATCCTGTATTATTGCGCTGGTTATTTTTGGCCTCATCCGGATGGGTTCAGTCAACCTGTCCCGTAT
>NZ_JAHHPN010000812.1:0-1882 GCF_024606325.1 Endozoicomonas sp. ONNA1 | reverse complement strand
TTGTCCACCTTCTGCTGAAGACTCCAGCCATCGGCCGCTTCCAGTTTTTGCTGAACTTTTTCCAGCGCCTTCATATCTTCATCAGACTGGATATTCTGGGACAGTTCATGAAACTGACTGATCCACTCCCCCACTTCTTCAAGGCCAGAAGCCACGACATCGTAGACTTTTTTCTCATCCTGCTCAGGAAGATCCTGGTTCAGAATGCCAATACGCATCCCGGGTTTTCGCCAGATGCTGCCATCATCCGCATCGATTTTGCCGGATACCAGTTTCATCATGGTGGACTTGCCCGCACCATTTCGCCCCAACAAACAGACCCGTTCACCTTTACGTATCTGAAAATCGGCTCCATACATCAGGGGCTGATCACCATAGGCAAGGTTTATATTGTCAAATCTCAGTAACGGCATTATCAGGTTAACCTGTCCTTTTCAATGTCCTGCAACGGCAATGACACAGAATTAATAATGCCGCAAGCATACCTGCTAAAGACTCATGAGCCAAAAAAATCAGTCGTGAATACAATGCAGAATAAACTTCTGACACCCATGCCATGGGAAGCACGAAAAGGTAGAATGAGAGTAGATCGTAAACAACCAAATCGGTTATGAGAAAGATCATCCTAAGTGGCGCAGGACAGAATGATTTCAGGGCGCCACCATCTCAATCAATGTTGCCAACCCCGGTCCTGGCAGCTCCATCTCAAGTACTGCTGCATTGCCGGTCATAAAGCCAGGTCCCTGATGAATCGCTCCTTCACAGAGCAAACTGGTTAAAGCCCCCACCAGAGGCATATGACTGGCCAGTGCGATATTCCCTTGCACAGGCAGTTCTGAGATCACGGCCATCGGATCAGCGTCGGGAGTAATGCAATCCAGTGTTTCCAGAGTACACTCCAGAGTTTCAGCCAGAATCCTGCCAGATTGCTGAGCCCTGAGATAAGGACTGGCCAGTACCCTGCTGATGCCGAGGTGGGTCAGCTTCGAAGCTGTGCTGAGCACTTCCTGCTGACCCACTTCCGTTAAAGGCCTTTCCTGATCATTTGGCGCTGACCAACTGGCTTGCCCATGACGCATTACGATCAGTTTCATTATTGGGTACCTGCCTGCTTATGAGTGCTGATATACGACCAGGTATACGAACGACTATAGATAAACCAGAGTGACTCAAGCCGATTTCAGACACCTTCCTGGTCATTGACTGGCTCTTTCTCTCCCGGCCAGTCGCTGAACGGATAAGGCTTGGTGTCATCATTGTAAGTAACAAACTGGATAATCTGATAAAAGTATTGATTCAGACCTGCACTTAAATCCAGTAATCGTGAGTTCGGTTCAGATTTAATAAACCCATGCACCACCTGAATAATGGCAATCAATAAAATCAGAAATCCGACAATATAGGCCAACATGTAAAACAACACCATGAACAATAGCCTGAGCCACCGAGACTCTGATTTCAGATTATCAAACACTTTCTTATCCATATAAAAACCCTCACCGTTTTTGTTAATGGATATCCACCATTAGTTGAAAGTAACTGGAAGAAAAGTCTTCCCGACCTTCATCTGACCATAAACTCGACGTCGGTTTTCTGCTCCCGGAGCATCATACCGCGCACCAGCTGATTGACATTAAACTCTTCGAAAATAACCATGTGCAATGCCTCAACAATCGGCATATAGACTTCAAGCTCAACCGCTTTCTGTCTGACCTGTTGTAAAGTGTTCACTCCCTCAGCTACCTGACCCAGCTCAGCTTCTGCCTCTTTCAGGGTTTTCCCCTGACCCAGAGCATAACCTACCCTGAAATTCCGACTGAGGCTGGATGTACAGGTGGCTGAGGGAGTGAACACTTTACAACAGGTCAGACAGAAAGCGGTT